>DATCWR010000146.1:0-9903 GCA_036566245.1 Mycobacteriales bacterium
GCCGGTGTGGGCGCGGTGGTCGCGTTGGTCCGGCGCAGCACGGTCGTGCCGCTGCTGCTGGGACTGGTCGGCACGGTGGTCGCGGTGATCAGCGGGCTGGGTGACCTGGGGGTGCTGTCGCACTCGCAGGTGCCGTTCGCCGGGCCGGCGTTGTTGGCGCGGCTGTGCGTGGTGGCGGCGCTTGGCCTGGGCGTGGGGCTGCTGCTGGCCGCGTGGCGGCTGTCCCGACGAGACCGGCCGGTGTCGGCCTTGCCGGTGCGGGGTGGGGCACCGGCACCGGCGGAGTGAGGCCGGGCCGGCACGGGTGCCGTGTCGGGTCGGTGCCCCTGGGTGACGCCCGGGGGAGGGGGAGTGCGCGAGCACCCCCGTCGAGGCTGTACAGTGTTGCGAGCACAAGGGGCTGTGGCGCAGCTGGTAGCGCACCACACTGGCAGTGTGGGGGTCAGGGGTTCGAGTCCCCTCAGCTCCACCAGGCAATTTCCGTTTTGTCCGGTGGCCGTGACAGCAGGGTTTGACAGCAGCGCTGGTCGTCGCGCCTGGTGAACACCAGGCCGTGAGCGCCGCCATCCCCGGCCGGCGGTTTGGGTAGCTGGACACCAGCGCGCCGCCGACCCGTTGCGGGGTCTTAACGCCGAGCCGACCCAGCTGCCGTCCTTGCGTTGGTAGACGGCCGACGATCCGGGCCACGTGTGGGCTGACGCCGAGGAGCGGTAGGGCGTCGAGGGAGATGCGCCGGCCGCCGACGCTCAGGTCGTCGGCGCTTGTGGTGGCGTACTTGGCGATGTAGACAGCGACCCGTTCAGGGGCAAGCTCGCCGGCCGGCCCGCCGTTGATCGCCTGGAAGTCGGTCTGGGTGGCGAACCACAACACCAGGCCGGTGCTTGGTCGCATACTGGCCGGGTGTCGATGCGTGTCCTGCGAGTGTCCCGCCCGCCCGTACTGGCGACGGACTTCGCTGAGGCGTGCCTGTTCGGTGCCGTGGTCGCCGTGGGGTACCGGATCATATTCGGCGACGGAGACTGGCTTTACTGGGGATCTCTCGGCTTCGTCTCCATGGTGGTTGACAGTGTGCAGACGCGGCGTCGGCGGCGGCGTCTGCGCCGTGAACTGCGAGCCAGGTATGGGTATGTCGACGACGAGGCGGACGAGGCTGGCCGCGTCGTGGATGGCGTGGGCGATGAGTCGGCTCATGTGGTGGGCTGATCCGGCTACTTCTCGTGTCCCGCTGTTCCTCTTCAGTGTGTTCGCGATCATGCAGGCCGACGCCTTGGTGGGGAACCTGCGTATGAATCACGGTCACTGGGGTTTCCACACCGTCAGCTACTTTGTCGGCACCGTGCTCATGCCTGTGATGGCTGTCGCCTCGTTTCGGTCCTTTCGCCGTGGGCGGCGAACTGCCGCCGGGCAGGTCGACGAGCAGGCGGACGAGCCCGGCGACGTCGCGGATGGCGTTCGCGAGGTCGGTGGCGGTCAGGGGTAGGTCGCTGGGGTCGAACTGGTCGCGCCGGGTGGTCGGTGAGGGCCGCTCGCCGAGTGGTCGGACCTGCGAAGGCATCTCGTCGGGCTGAGTCAACTGCCTGCGAGCCGTTGTTCCGGTGGTGGTTCTGTGGTGACCGTGTCTACGGACGCTCATCTGCACGCGCGCTTCGAGGGCAATCCGTAGGGACGACTCGCCCGCCGCAGCGGCGGAGCTCGGTGTGCTGCTCGATCGCAACCTCCGGCTGCGGGAGGACGACGCGACCTACGTCCCGACGGCCAGCCTGGCGGGACGGGGTGACCGCGGCGGGTCTCTGACCCGGTCACCGCGGGTGCTGGCGGACGTGGTCGGCGCAGGCCAGCCGGTCGACCTTGCCGTGGTGGTTGAGGGGGAGGTTGGGCAGGTGAACGAACCGCCTGGGCACCATGTGTTGCGGCAGGTACTGTCGCAGCCGGTCCCGCAACTGCCCGGGATCCGCGACTGGACCGCTGTACACCGCGGCCAGTTCGACGTGCCCGTCGGCCCGCGGCGTGGCCAGCACCACCACCTCCGGCACGCCGGCCCAGCGCCGCAGTGCGGCCTCGACCTCGGCCGGCTCGACCCGCTGGCCAAGGATCTTCACCTGGTGGTCGAGCCGGCCCAGGTGGACCAGCGTGCCGGCCTCCACACCGACCCGGTCCCCGGTGCGGTACCACGCCTCGGCGCTGGGGCCGCCGGTGCACGACCGGCCGTTGGGCTCGACGAACCGGCCGGCGTTGTCGGACGGGTCGAGGTAGCCGGCGAACCGCTGTGGACCGCGCACCTGTAGTTCGCCCTGCCGGATCCGGTGGTGAAGATGCGGGTAGACGTCGCCGATCGGCACCGTTCCGTTGGACGTCACCGGCCACGCCGCGCGGTCCGCGGGCAACCGGTACGTACTCACGGTGACGGACAACTCGGTCGGCCCGTACAGGTTCTCGATGATGCTCGCCGGTGCGGCGTCGGCCCAGGCGGTGGCCTGGTCCAGCGTCAGTTGCTCGCCTGCGAAGAGGCTGTACCTGAGGTGGGGCAGGCTTGCCCGGGGCAGCATGTCGGCCGCCTGCGCGATGGTGATGAGCGAGGGGACCGAGTACCAGTGGGTGACGGCACGGGAGTTGACGAATCCGACCGGATCGTAGAGTTCGTCGCGCGTCGGGACCACGAGGGTTGCGCCGGCACCCCAGGCCACGAACATGTCGAACACGGACGGATCAAAGGTGAGGTCGAACGTCTGCGACAGTCGACAGCCGGGCCTGACCCGGTAGCGGGCGATGTTGTACCGCAGGAAGGCGTCGAGGTTCCGGCCGCGGATGGGCACAGCCTTGGGACGGCCCGTCGAACCTGAGGTGAACAGGATGTACGCCAGGTCGTCGGGGCTCACCTGTGCCGGCGGCTTCGACAGGGCGGCCGCCGACGGCGCCAACAACCCACCGTCGTCGAGCGACAGCACGGGCACAGGCAGATCACCGAGGGACTCCTGGCCGGCCCCGTCGGTCAGCAGGATCCGGTCGAGGCCGGCGAGCGTCGCGACCGACCGGTTCCGCTCCGGTGGATACGCCGGGTTCAACGGTACGACCACCGCGCCGGCCCTGCAGATGGCCAGGTAGGCGGCGTACGCCGCGACGCTGCGCGACGCCAGTAGTCCGACCCGTGACCCCCGGTCCAGCTCACCCGCCAGACCGGCCACCATCCGGTCCAACTGCGCGTAGCTCAGCGTCCGGTCACCGACGACGAGTGCCGTCGCATCGGGCACCGCGGTGACGCTCGCCGCGAACCACCGGTACAGCGTCCTCATCCGCGCCGCCCGGCGCGGGCCTCGCGGAGCACCAGACGGAAGAAGTCGGGATAGGACCGTTCCACGTGGACGGCCAGCCGACGGGTCTCCTCGTGCCGGCCGGGCAGTTGGTTCGGCGGCACCATCATCGCGGCGTGATGTTCGATGTGCAGGTTGTTGCTGTTGGTGAACCAGGTACTCAGCCGGCTGCCGCGGATCGACCGGGTGTTGCGTAGCACGTCGGTGGAGTCGGTGTCGCAGAGGACGTGTTCGGGCAGTTCAACCAGGAAGTGCGCGGGGACCGCGACCAGCAGCGGCAGCAGCCAGAGTCGGGCAACCGGCCAACCGCCACCGAACATGGCCATCGCCACGGCCACCGCGACGATGACCACTCCCATGGCGCGGTACTCCGCGATGATCCGCTGGCGCTGCCGCGGGCCGATCTGTCCCGTGCCGTAGGACCAGGTACCTCGGTAGCAGCGCACGATGTCGACGAGGACGGTGGACAGTCGCGGGAAGTCGAGCAGTCCCCGCAGCAGTGACCGGAAGGTGATCGGCTGCCTGGTGTCGAACCCGAAGAACTCCGAGTCCCGCGGGGTGCCCAGCCACCTGTGGTGCTGTAGGTGCCGAACCTGGTAGTGGCTGTGGGACACCAGCATGGGCAGACCCAGCAGGATTCCCACCGGCCGGTGCACGCCGGGCCGGCGGAACGCCGAGTGGTGCAGGCACTGGTGCTGTAGCTCGACAGCGTGCGTGTAGACGGCGCCGAGGAGCAGGACACCGGCCAGTGTGGATGGCCAGTTGTGCCGCAGGGCAAGGTGGGCACCGACCAGGGCGAGTACCGAAACCACCACCAGCTTGGCAACGAACACCCGTTCGTCGTGTGCGGCGACGGGAACCCGCTGGAACAGGACACCGGCCGGCTGCGGTGCTGCGGGACCGGTCGCGCTGGTCAAGACAGTTCCCCTTCTGTGTCGCGGCCTGGCGGCTGTCCGCCGAACCGTCACGCCGGGCGGTCACCCGCGATGGTCACGCGCTCCATCAGCCTGTGGTGTGGGTAGTAGTCCGAGGTGGCGTAGTGCTGGGTGGCGCGGTTGTCCCACAACGCCACCGCGCCGGGCGACCACTGGAAGCGCACCTGGTACTCCGGGTGATACGCCTGTCCGCAGAGCAGATCGACCAGCCACGTGCTCTCCGGCTCGTCAAGGCTGAGGATCCTGGTGGTGTACGTGCGGTTCACGTAGAGGATCCTTCGGCCGGTCTCCGGATGCACCCGCACCACGGGGTGGACGTGCACCGGGAACATGTCGCGTGCGGCTTTCGCCCTGGCGAGCGAGTCATGGTCCTGGTATCGCGCGAGGAAGTCGTGCTCGGCGACCAGGCCGTCGACACGCTGCCTGATCTCCTCCGGAAGACCGTCGTACGCGGCCGTCATGTCGGCCCACAACGTGTCACCACCGTACGGCGGGACGGTGATCGCGTGCAGGATCGAGCCGAGCGCCGGTATCTCCTGGTAGCTGACGTCGCTGTGCCACACGTTCTCGACGCCGGGCGACCCTGGACCGTGCTCCACCCGGACGATCTCGGGTAGCTCACCAGTGTCCGGCAGCGGGTAGCGGATCGGCTCACCCCACTGGCGGGCCAGGTCGACATGGGCTCGTGCGGTCAGTGACTGGTCGCGGAAGAACAGCACCTTCCAGTCGAGGAAGGCGCGTTTGAGGTCTGCCACGAGGGCGGGCGACAGTTCGCTGTTCAGGTCCAGGCCGCGGATTTCCGCACCGAGTACCGGACCGCACGGGACGATGTCGAAGTGCTCGCTGTCCCGGATGGCCTCGGGCGGACACATCACCCGCCTTCCGCCGATGCCCCGACCGTACGGTGACAGTGCGTCGAACATGTCATCGCTCCTGGAGGGCCGCCGCCAGGGCGCCCGCCGTACGGGCGTCGAACAGGTCCCGGACCGTCACCCGGACGTCCAGAATCCGGCGAAGCTGCCCCACCGCGATGGCGGCGAGCAGCGAGTTGCCACCGAACTCGAAGAAGTCCGACTCCGCGTCGATCTCGTCGTCGGTGTCGAGGACGTCGGCGAAAACGCGCACGATCTGCTCGGTGGCCACGGTGGGGGTGGCCCGTCGTGTGTGCATGTTCCGGTTCCTCCTTCCCGGGCCGGTCCTCTGCCGGAGTGACGACGGCCCGATGTTCGGTGGTTGGCTCCCGCGTCGGGTCACGCCTCCGTGAGTGCTGTCTCGAGGTCACCCGTGAACCGCGCGCCCAGCCCACGCGGCAGGTGACGACCCCACTGGACCTCGTACTCCAGGTGTTCGGGGCGGTGGAAGAATCGGATCACCAGCTCGGCCTTTGCCGTCGGGTAGCGCGGATACAGGTCTGCGGTGAAGTCCAGCCCGCCGGCACGCCACCGCAGCACCCGTGGTTCCCTGCGGTAACTCAGGATCACACTGCCCAGCGCCATGGACAGCCTGCCGTCGGGCCGTACGGTTCGTTCGGCGACGTCACCCAGCGGGTGGTGACGACGGGCCAGGTCAGCGTGCCATGCGGACGCCTCGCGTGCCGCCATCCCCAACGTCGACTCCACTCGTCCCGTGTCGGCATGGCTGACCAGCGGAACCTCGTTGACGAAGCAGCCGAGCACACCGCCGTCGCGGGCACCGCGGGGGCGAACCGACGCCGCGGCACAGACAGCCGACAGGTCTCCACCGGCGACCGGCAGCGCACGGTGAACCGCAGCGGCCAGTACCGGGAACAGCCCGACGCCAGCCAACGCACACCGGGCCTCCAGCCTCGCCGTCGGCGCCGGCTCCAGCGTGACCAGTCGGCGCCCGTCCTCGACAGCGGCATCTTCGACCGGCGATCCGCTGGCGCGCCACGACGGAAGGACGACGCCGGCGGGTAACCGCCGCAACCAGTGCTCGCGGTCGTTCGTCCGCGCAGCCGCCTCGGCGCGGTGGACGTGGTGGAGGACGTCCAGGTACGCCGTCTCCGGCTCGTCGGCCAGCGTGTCGACCACCGCGTCCCCGATCCGCCGGGCCAGCGTCCGGTAGGACACCCCGTCGACGGCCAGATGGTGAATCAGCACGACCACGGCGGACCGGCGTCGCATCGGCACCACCAGCATGCGGTTAAGCTGCCCGCCGTCGACGTCGAACGGCACGCGGGCCTGCGCCATGGCCACGTCAACGACGCTCTGCCCGTCGTCGGCCAACTCCACGACATCCACCTGCGGCGGGGTGTGCGCGAACCACTGGACGAACCGGCCGGTGGCGTCGTCGATGCCGGTCCGCAGCCGCAGCGCGGCGGTATGTCGGGCCAGCCGCCTGCAGGCATCGACGAGTGATCCCGGCCGCAGGTCGCCGCGAACCTCGACGATGACAGCGGTGGTGAACGCCCCGTCGGGGGCACCCATCTGGTCCGCGAGGAAGATCGACGCCTGCCCGGCCGTCAGCGGAAAAGCCTCCGTGGTCACGAGGTGCCTCCGGGCGCGGGAGAGGTCGCCGTACGGCCTGGCACGAGCTTGGTGGGTCCGTTTCCCTGACGCTGCCGGCCGCGGTACCGGCTCGGCGCACCACACGGACGGGGTGACTCGGCACGGATCAACGCGGGCACGGGTTGTCGGCGGCACCTCCGGTGCGGAGGACACGCCCCGACGCGCTCCTGCGGTTCGCCGATCGGGTCGGTAACCCGCCGGATGTCGGCTGACGGGGACGTCGTTCGGACGACCCACCGGTGATACGGATGGATGCCGATCCGGAGCAGTCCCCCACCAGGCTCGCCCCCTTTCGAAGATGTCTCCGAACGAGTTCGTGCCGGGTAAGGGTAGGTCGGCACCCACCGTCACGAGGCGGTAGTTGGCGAGGCAGCCCGGCGGCAGTTTGCCGGACCCGGTCATTCCTCCACGGCGGTGCAGAGCATCCGGATCTCGCTCGTGTACCGGCGTCCCGCCGCGTCGGGAAGCCAACACCCGTCCAGATCGGGCAGCATCTCGCTGAACGTCACCCGGCCGTGCGGGTAGGCACGTGTCTCCCGGCGGATCGCGGTAACCACCGCCCCGACCAACCCGGGACTGGTGAAGTCCACCAGCATCGGCTTCACCTCACCGTCGACCGTGCAGAAGACCCGCGTCGGCATCCCCAGTTGCGTCCGCCACCGACACACGGCGCGGTAGCGGGCTGCCTCGTCGTGCACCCTCGTCCACGCCAGGTCGGCGAATGGCAGCGACCACGCCTCGCGGGCGAGCACAAGCTGGTCGATCGCGAGTCTCGGCTGGTGCCCTTCGGTGAAGGCCGAGATGCCGAACGCGTTCATGATGCTGCCCGACAGGTACTCCCCGATCACCTCCAGCAGGTCGTTCACCGCACCGGTGCGCAGGTTGTGCACGGCCAGACCGCCGTCGTTGCGGCGCACGACCAGGTCCGCCGCCGGTGTCACAGGTCCGGGCGCACCCGTCGTGTTGGCGTACATGGTCCAGTAGCCGTAGTGCGGGGACAGCAGCACCGGAGGGTACGTCCGCGACGTCACCTGGTCGGAGTAACGCGACGGGATGGGCACGATCCGCCGTCCGGCGTGCACCGCCTCCGCTGCCGCGAGCAGCCTGGCCTGCCGTGGATGCCGCTCGGTGAACGGCCGGCAGTCCATGGAGTTGCTCGCGGCGTGGATCTCGCCCAGCACGGCGAGAAACTCGCCCCGGGAGACGGCCTCCACGTCGGTCGCGTCGATCAGCAGGTCCGGAGCGTGGTTGTGCGCGCTGCTCCAGGGTGTCGGTAGCGTGGGAAAGGCCTCACCGACGCGCGGGGCGACGTCGGCCGCTGTCACGGTGTACCGGCGCACGCCGGGGGGCACGGCCAGCACGCGGCGCCAGAGTTCCCGCAGTTCCGCGCTCAACTCCTCCACCCAGGGCGCGAGGCTCCGCCGACCGAACGCAAGGTCCGGCGTCGCCGCCCCGACCAGCACGGTGAGCGGTACCTCGGGGCGTCCGAAACGCCGGGCACAGCGCTCCCAGATCGTCATGAGCCGCGCCGAGTAGCGCTGCGCCGCCATTCCGGCGAGCCACGCGACGCTGTCGAGAACCAGCCCCAGCGGTGCGGCGATCACCCGGAGGACGTCCGCGCCGACCCGGATCCCGAGGTCGCGGGTGGTGTCCTCGTACACCAGCGTTCGCCCGGCGTAGGTCTCGCCTGGGCGGCGCGAGGACCCGGTACCGGTGATCCGCTCGAATGTCTCGTTGAGCTGGCCGAGCGCCACCACCAACCGGTCGGGATCACCGGCCGCGTCGGTCACCGCGTCGCGTCCGGCGAGGATTTCGTCCACGGCACCGAGAAGTCGGGCCCGGACCGTGTCGTCACCGATTCGGGAGACCTTCTGGCGAAGCGTGTCCTCGCCTCGAGTCTCGATCGGTCCGGTGAGGTCGACGACCAACGCGCCGGTGTCGACCAGGGCGTCGATTCGGCCCGCCACGTCGACGTCGGGCCACTGGGCGCACAACTCGCGCACCGTCCGCACACCATCGCATCGGCGTAGCAGCGCCAGGTCGAGGGGATCGGTCACGGTTGATCTGCCGTGCGATCCACGCGCGACCCCGTCGCGCACCGACCAGTCCTCCGCGAGCGTCGGGCACAGCCATGGGCGCACACCGGGATCTTCGGACAGCGCCACGGCAAGCGCGTCAACCGCCCACCACTCGAAGTAGACCGACCGTTCGGACAGCAGTTCCGGTCCCGGGCGCAGGACCATCCCCTGGACCGCTGGATCGAACCATCCCCAGACCGCGGGACCGAAGAAACCGATCGTGTCGTTCTTCGTGGTGTACCGCTGGAGGTAGCTGGCGAGGGTGGCCAGCCGCCCGCGGTACCGTCGCGGGCCCATGTCGGTGTCGGACCGTAACTTGTCGAGGACCTGGTGGAGGACAACAGGGTTCTGCCAGGCCACCGCCTCGCGTAACCGACGGTCGGCGACGAACTCCCGGACCACGCCGGCCAGCCGGGCGACCGACGCGCGGTAGCAGCCGGCGAAGTCCGCGGTGCTCATGTCGGCCACGGCGGCGGCGGCCAGCTCCGGGTCACCCAGCCTGGTCACCTGGACCGCCGGGAAGCCCGCCGACCGCAGCAGGAACTCCCGGTCCACCCACCACCGGGTGTCGCCGAGCCGGATCCGGTGCGACAGGCCGCCATTCGCTGCGTCGACAGACATCGGACCACCCTCCTCGTGCCCGGTACGCACTTGTTCCGACGGTACGCGGCCCTCCCGTCTTATTCGCTCTATCTTGAACCAGTTCAGGGCTCTCGTACCATTAGTTAACATCAGTGCCATGCTGGTGCCTGTGAGGTACGTCAGTTTGCCCGAGGTCCAGCGCCAGCTGTGGTTCGCCGCACAGGTCAGTCGCAACCCGTCGGGCTATCTGGTCCCGGTACAGCTGCGGATCGACGGCCCGCTGGACCTGGACCGACTCGACCGGGCCATCAGGGCCGTGGTGACGCGCCACGAGGTGCTGCGCACCGGCACGGCGCTGGTCGGCGACGAACTGGTCGGTGTGGTGCACGAGGTGCCATGCCCCGCCTTCGGTCTCGACGAGATCGCCACCGACGCCAACGCCGACGCCGACGCCGACGTCACGGCATGGCTG
>DATCWR010000169.1:0-3252 GCA_036566245.1 Mycobacteriales bacterium
CGAACGCTCGGTCTGGTCGAGGGGGTACCCGTACTCGTCATCACCACGCCTGGTGGGGGCGAGCGGGTACTTCCGGCGGACCGGACCGCGCTGGTCTACGGCGAGTAGGCCGGTTATTCCGAGGTCAGCCGGCGTAGCGGTGGCGGCGGGCGGGGAGCCGGTCGGGGTCGGCGTCGAGTTCGTGCAGGGCCGAGACAATCGCGTCGCAGGTCGCGGCGATCGCCGCGTCCGCCGACACCATTGTGGGGCCGGGCAGGATGCGGTCCACCACGCCCAGTTCGCTCAGCGGTCCGGCGGCCAGGCCGAGTTGCCCGGCGACCTGTTGGGCCCGTGACGCGTCGCGGTGCAGGATCGCCGCCGCACCCTCCGGGGCGATCACCGCCATGATGGCGTCCTCCTGCATCAGCACCCGGTCGCAGCCGGCGAACGCGAACGCGCCGCCGCTGCCACCCTCGCCGATGATGACCGCCACGGTGGGCCCTGGCGCCGACACGATGCTCGCCATCGTCTCGGCGATCGCGGCGGCCACCCCGCTGTTCTCCGACGGGGGTGAGGCGTCCGCCCCGGGGGTGTCGATGAACGTGACCAGGGGCAGTCCCATCCGGGCGGCCAGTGTCGCCGTCCGGGTCGCCAGTCGGAATCCGCCCGGGGTGGGAGCGACCCCGGTCAGCCCCAGCACCGCGACGGTGCGCCCACCGATCCGTCCGACCCCGGCGAGCACGCTCGGGTCGCTGCTGCCGGCCCGGTCGCCGTGCAGTTCGGCCAGGTCGTCCACCAGCGCCTCGGCATACGCCCGGGCCCTTGGCCGGTCGGCCCGCCGCGCCCGCCGCACCAGATCCCACGGCTGGCCCGCCGTCCGGTCTGGTTCTGGCGGCGCCGCCCGGTCCGGTAGTGGCCTGGAACGGTTCGCCGGAGCCAGCAGACTGACCCACCGGCCAACCGTGGGGCGCGCTTCCCCGGGATCCACCACGGCGTCGACCAGCCCCGACCGCAGCGCGGACTCGGCGGTGTGTGAACGGCCGTTGACCGGCTCTCCGGTCAACGCCTCGACCACCCTCGGCCCGGCGAAACCGATGGTCGCCCCCCGTTCGGCCAGGATGACGTCGGCCAGGGAGGCGTAGGAGGCGAAGACTCCACCGGTGGTGGGCGTTCGCAGCAGGGCGATGTGTGGGATGCCGGCCTCCCGCAGGTCGACCGAGGCCAGTGCGGTGCGGGTCATCTGGAGTAGCGAGATGACTCCCTCCTGCATCCGCGCGCCACCACTGGCCAGCGCGGACACCAGCGGCACCCGCCGTTCGATCGCGGTGGCCATGGCCCGGGCGACCCGCAGTCCGTGCACCTCGCCCATGCTGCCGCCCAGTGCGGCGAACTGACTGAGCAGGAGCACCACGTCGTGCCCGTCGATCCGGGCGGTCCCGGCCACCATGGACTCCTCAGGCCCCCGGCGGGCCAGGTCGGCCAACCGGTCCGCGTAGCCGGCGAAGCTCAGTGGATCGCGGGAGCGGTCGGCCAGTTCGGCCACCAGACGCTGGAACGACCCCGGGTCGGCCAACCCGAGCGCGTCGACCCGCCGGTCCCGCGTCATCGGCGTGGTCACCGGAGTCACCGGAGTCGCTGGATCAGTGGCCATGCCAATCATGGTAGCCATGAATTGGCTGAGACAGTGAGCCACTCACTCGTCAGGCCAGATGATCTCCACGCACCCCTGGGCCGAACCGTCGTCGGTCCGGCCAAGGCGCACGGGACCGATCGGAGGAGCGTGACGAACCGCACTGGTCCGGTGGGGCAGGTCCGGCCGGCCTGGCCGGGGGAGGACATCTGCCGGCCACCTGCGCGCGGGTGTGCACACAAATGTGGAGGCGCACCAGACGCCGCGGCCGTCCGTGGTACCGAACCGCGCGCCCTCCGCGTTCAGGCGATCCGGCCCCTACCGGGCGGACGGCTTCGATCCCGGCCAGAAGGCCCAACGAACCGCCCGATGCTGACCGTCACCCGCCGCCCGCCTGGCGAACCCGGCAACCGGCTCGGTCAGTCCTGCCCGACGGGTCAGTCCTGCTGGTCGGACCCCGACGGGCTGTCCGTGTCCCGTTCACCGTTCAGCGGGACCACCCGGCTGACCAGGGCGATGTGGTCGCGGGCCGCCCGCGCCGCCCGGGCCGAGTCACCAGCCCGGATCGCGTCGGCGATGCGACCGTGGCTGGCCAGCGAACGACGGGGACGGCTGGGCTGGGCCAGCGACTCGCGCCGGGACTCCTCGATCGGTTTGGCCAGCAGTCGCATCAGCCCGGACAGCACCGGGTTGTGCGCGGCCTCGGTGACCGCGGTGTGGAACCCCAGGTCACCGTCGTAGCCGTGCCCGCCGTCGGCGATCTGCTGCTCCATCGCGGCCAGAGCCGCGTCGATCGCGGCCATGTCCTCGTCGGTGCGCCGTTGCGCGGCCAGCGCGGCGATCTTGACCTCGAGTGCCTCGCGGGCCTCGATGATGTCCGGGAGCCGCTGCCGGCGCTTGATCAGTTCCTCGACGGACTCCTGCGGATCGGCCTGGCGCAGCAGGTAGATCCCGTCGCCCTGGCGCACGCTGAGAATCCCCTGAACCTCCAGAGCCACCACCGCCTGCGCCACCGAGGCCCGGCTCACCCCCAGCCGCTGGGCGAGTTCGCGTTCGGTGGGGAGCTGCTGGCCGGGCAGCACGTTCTCCTGGGCCACGAACGCCAGCAGGTGCTCCACGAGCTGCTTGTACAGGCGCGGGCGGGTCACCGGGCGCAGGGCGCCCGAGCGCGCCGTCGGTTCGGCCACAGCATCCTTCCCAAGTCGTGATGTCACCGTGATTGACAGACCCGGTGGTGACCCCATTCAATCAGTGGCTCAGCCAATAAGCCAAAAGCGACGCATCAGGAGGCCACACCCGCGTGTCATCGACCCTCCCCCTGACCGGCATCCGCGTCGCTGATTTTACCCAGGCGCTGTCCGGCCCCTACTGCACGATGCTGCTCGCCGACCTCGGCGCCGACGTGGTCAAGGTGGAGATACCGGGGCGCGGCGACGACTCGCGGCACTGGGGACCGCCCTTCGTCGACGACACCGCCGCGTACTTCCTCGCGGTCAACCGCAACAAGCGCAGCATCACCCTGGACCTGCGCTCACCGGACGGTCGACGGGCTGCCGAGGCCCTGGTGGCCAGCAGCGACGTGGTGGTGGAGAACTGGCGGCCCGGCACGGCGGCCAGGCTCGGGCTGGGAGCTGCCACGTTAC
>DATCWR010000177.1:0-13343 GCA_036566245.1 Mycobacteriales bacterium
CCCGGTGGTCGCGGGGGCGGCCATCATGCCGCACTCCGTCCGCTGTCCGGGTCGCCGTTGCGGTCGGCTGTTCGGTTGCCGGTCAGGGACAGGAACACCTCGTCCAGGCTGGGGAGCCGCAGGGCGAGTTCGGCTGCCGTGATGCCGACCGCGTCCAGTTGGCGCACCAGCGCCGGCAGCACCGCCGGATCGCTGGCCGGCACGGTCAGCCGCCCCGATACCACTCGCGGTGCGGTTCCGGTGAGCGCCGTGAGGATGCCAGCGACCTCCCCGGTGCGGTGCGGGTCGGTCGGCCGGACCTCCAGGGTCTGCCCGCCGGTCCTGGTCTTGAGTTCGTCCGGGGTGCCGGTGGCGATCACGCGACCGTGGTCGATGACGGTGATGTCGTCGGCCAGCCGGTCGGCCTCGTCCAGGTACTGGGTCGTGAGCAGGACGGTCGTTCCGGCGGTGGCCAGGTCGCGAACGATGGCCCACAGTTCCTGGCGGCTGCGCGGGTCCAGCCCGGTAGTGGGCTCGTCCAGGAACAGCACCCGGGGCTCGCCGACCAGGCTGACCGCCAGGTCCAGTCGGCGGCGCATGCCCCCGGAGTAGCCGGCCACCGGCCGGTTCCCGGCCTCGGACAGGCCGAACCGGTCCAACAACGCCACGGCGCGGTTGCGGGCACCGGCCCGGGAAAGCCCGAGCAGCCGGCTGACCAGGACCAGGTTCTCCGTGCCGGTCAGTTCCTCGTCCAGCGCGGCGTACTGGCCGGTCAGCGCGATGAGCTGACGTACCTGGTGTGCCCGGGTGACCACGTCGTACCCGTTGACCCGGGCGGTGCCGCCGTCCGGGCGCAGCAGGGTGGCCAGGACCCGCACGGCGGTGGTCTTGCCCGCCCCGTTGGGGCCGAGCAGCCCGAGTACGGTCCCGGCACGCACGGTCAGGTCCACCCCGGCCAACGCCGTGGTGTCTCCGAACCGTTTCACCAGGCCCTCGGCCTCGATGGCGTGGGACATCTGTGTTCCTTCCTGGAGTCCGACCCGACCACGGTTGCCGGTCGGGCTGGCAGCCCACGCACGGCGCGCTGGCAGGGCTCTGCCAGCGCGGTGACAGCCGAGCCGGGTGGATCAGGAAGGTTCAGCGGCCGAGCATGGCGCGCAGTCGGTCGGCGGCCTGCCGCCGGGCCCGCCGGGTGGCCGTCCGCCAGGGGATGCCCGCCTGCCGTGGACGGGTGTTGCCCAGATCCAGGTGTCCGGCCTCGTGCTGGCCGTACACGCTCACCGTGAGCGGATCACCCTCTGCGGCGCACAGGGTGATCCGGCCGAACCGGTGCTGCACGGCCGCGCTGACCTGCACCAGTCGCCAGCGTTCCCGGACGCCGGCCTGGAGCCGGACCTGGCCGTTCCGGCCGACCAGCAGGGCGGCCACCCGACCGTTGAGCCGGACGAAGAACACGTTGGCCGGCATCAGTTCACGCCGGCGGGTGCGCCCACCGACGCCGTCGGCCCGCCGGGACCGGTTGACCGCGCCGCCACCGGGGGAGCCCGGCCTGCCGTGCTCGCTGGTCCGGGTGCACGGGTCGTTCGAGGGCACGGGCGCGGTTCCCTTCATCGGACACTGAGCCGGGAGGCTATCCGATTCCCGACCCGGTCCGCTGCCTTCCGTCGGTAGGGGCGATGGTGACCGGCAGGGTGCGGAAACCGTGGGCGATGAAGGACGGCACCGGTTCGAGGTCATCGGCGGGAACGGCCAGGGCCGGGTCGAACCGGCCGAACAGACCGGACAACGCGATGGTCGCCTCCAACCGGGCCAGCGGCGCACCGAGGCAGTAGTGCGGGCCGTGGCCGAAGGACAGGTGGTCGCGACGGGTGGTTCGGGTCAGGTCGAACCGGTCGGCGTCCGGCCCGTGCTGGGCCGGATCACGCCCGGCACCGGCGTAGCCGGCCAGGATGGCCTCACCGCGACGGATCAGCACACCGTCGGCGTCGATGTCCTCGACCGCGTAACGCAGCGGCAGGTTCGCCACGCTCGGCGCCCAGCGCAGCGTCTCGTCCACCACGTCGTCCCAGCCGACCCGGCCGGAGCGGACCAGATCGAGTTGGTCGGGGTGGGTGAGCAGCGCGTGCACCGCGTTGCCGATCAGGTTGACCGTGGTCTCGTGCCCGGCGGCGAGCATCAGGTTGAGCGTGTCGACCAGTTCCTGTTCGCTGAGCCGGGAACCGTCCGCCTCGCGTGCGGCGACCAGCGCGCTGGTCATGTCGTCGCCGGGGTTCTCCTGCCTGGCGGTGACCAGGTCGGCCAGGAAGGCGTAGAGGTCCTGGTGGGTGGCCGCGACCTCCTCGGCGTCGGCCGCGGTGTGGAAGACGCTGTCGAAGAGCCGGCGTATCTGGTCGCGCTGGTCCTCGGGAACCCCGAACAGTTCACAGATCACCCGGATGGGCAACGGGTAGGCGAAGGTCGGGTAGAGGTCGATGACATGCCCTGCCGGAGTGCCGGCGAGATGGTCGAGCAGGTCGTTGGTGATCAGTTCCACCCGGGGGCGTAGGGCGTCCACCCGGTGCGGGGTGAACGCGCTGGACACCAGCGTGCGCAGTCGGGTGTGGTCGGTGCCGTAGGCGGTGAACATGTTGCGCACCGAGACCCACATGGACAGCGGCCAGTCCGGTGGGATCTCACCGTTGACGAAGGCGGGCCAGTGTTGCCGGGGATCCTTGGAGACCCGCGGGTCGGTCAGCAGTCGGCGGAGCAGGTCGTGGCGGGTGACCGCCCATGCCGGCACACCGCCGGGCAGTTCCACCTCCACCGCCGGACCGGCCGCACTCAGCCGAGCAGCCTCGCCCTGGACGTCGCGCCCAGCCGGATCAACGACAAAGGGGCAGTGTTCGGACCTCACGGCGCAGCCTCCTGCCTTCGGCGATCATGTAGGTGTGCGGTGACGGTGTGCTCAGGGTCGGATCGGACCGGGGCTGCTCAGGTCGGGCTCAGGCCGGGCTCGGGTCGGTGGCAGCGCGTTCGATCCGGTTCACCGGTGAGACCGCTGTGCCGACGAACACCGCGGCCTGCATCAGCGCGCCGGCCAGGAACAGCACCCGCACCGCGTTGCCTCCGGCGATTCCGACCAACCAGGCGCCCAGCACGGCGCCCAGCGGGATGGTGGCGTAGGCCGCTGCCCGGCTGATCGACACCACCCGTCCCATCACCTCGGAGGGCAGGATCTTCTGTCGGGCGGTGAACCAGGACACGATGATCAGTGAGGTGGCGATCCCCTCCGTGCCCCAGCCCAGCACCACCACCCACCACTGTGGATGGAGAACCGGGATGGCCATCGACACCGCTGACATGCCCATTCCCCAGGTGAGCATCTGTCCGGCCGGGTAGCGGTCCAACAGGCGCGGGGCCAGCACCGCCCCGGCAACCGCACCCAACCCCTGGGCACTGAACACGACACCCAGGGCGACGTTGTGCAGGTGTTCGACCCGCAGGGCGAGATAGACCAGGCTCCCCTCCACCACGTACGCCGCGAGGTTCGCCGCGGCCATCAGCGCGGTACCCCACAGGATTGCCGTCGTCGACCACAGGATGCGCAGACCCGCGACGAAGTCGGTGGCCACACCGGTCAGAACGCCCACCTCGGCGCCCTCGGCGCCGCGCTGGTTCCGGTGGGCGATGCGGTACACCAACAGGGCGGAGATGCCGAACGAGACCGCGTTGACCGCCGTCGCCAGCGGCACACCCGCAGCGGCGATGATGGCGGTGCCCACCACGGGACCGGCCAGGGTGAGGGTGCTGTCCACGGTCTGCGTCCACGAATTGAGCCGGGACAGCTTCTGCTCCGGCACGACGTCGACGAGCAGACCCTGGAATGCGGGGAAATAGAACGGTCGCACACAGGCCAGACCGAACGCCGCCGCATACAGTGCGACGATCGGCGGGTGGTCCGTTCCGGCAAGCACGGCAATCACCAGGGCGACGACCATCGAGGTGACGTCGCAGAAGATCATCACTCGCCGTCGATCCCAACGGTCGGCGACCACGCCGGCGACCAGACCGAGGCCGATGTAGGGAACGAACTCCAGCACGTAGGCGAATGCCGTCGACAGCGCCGATCCGGTGCTGCGCAGGATCAGGATCGGAACAGCAAACCGGTATATCCAGTCGCCTGTTGTGGACACCAGGAATGCCAGCCGCAGAGATAACCCGTTCCGGCTCGGGCCGGTCGCCGCCGGCCGCACGCTGTCAGTCATGTGTGGACGACTCCTACCTCGACTCACGATTGCCGTCGGGTGATCGGATCTGGCGCATCACTCTAGGGCACTGACACGCGTCACCGGTGCGTCCAGGAGTGGTCGACACGTCAGAATGGCGGTGGTCCCACAGCGCGCAGCAGTGCGGCCTGACCCGGTCGGGGCTTCGCGCCGCGACAGGTCGAACATTCGGGGTCGCGGCTCCATGATTCGACCACCCGCGCCCGTGGATCGTGGAACACCATTTCTATCATCCGGCCAATCGACAGCGGCGGTGCCATCCCGGTGGTCAGGCGAACCATCTCGTTGACCATGGCGAACGCGTCGGCGGTCACCAGGCCGTTGAAGGCGGCGGAGTCCTCCCCGAAGCTCTGCCCCGTGTTGTCGATGTCGCTCAGCACGTCGAGCACCATCCGAGAGGTCGGATCGTTGCCCCGCACCTCACGTAACCAGCACTCCACACAGCCACTGACGCCGGGTACCACGGTGTAGTGCAGTGCCCGTTGGGTGTCCACTCCGCCGGAGATCAGCGTGGTTCCAGCCCGGACACACCCCTCGTTGAGCCAGTGGATCACGTGCATCTTGGGCGCGTCCACCACGGCGATCACCACGTCACGGTCGGCCACCACGCGATACACGTCCTCGGCGGAGCCCAACCTCGTCCGTACCGGGTCGATGCGCACCGCGCTGTTCATGGCACGGGCGCGTTCGGCCGCCACCTCGACCTTGTACCGGCCCAGGTGGGGTTCGCCGTAAAGGATCTGTCGGTTCAGGTTGGACAGTTCGATCCGGTCGAAGTCCACGATCCGGATGTCGGTGAAACCGATCGCGACCAGGTCGATCAGAACATGCGACCCGATTCCCCCCACGCCCAGCACGGCCACCGGTGTGTCCCGTACCCGGCGTTGGAACTCGTATCTGGAGGTGGCCAGCGACGCGTAGGTCTCGAAGAAGCCGAAGTTGTTCGACCATCGTTCCTTGTCCTCGGCGCTGAAGTCAGCCCCGACGTCGGTGGCATCCTGGATCAGGCCGGTGTCGTCCAGGTCGTCGATCGCTTCGCGTACCTCCTCCGGCGTCACATCCGGATGCTTCGCGCGTAGGTCCCGACAGACGCCGTCGATGTCGCGGCTTCCGTCGAGCAGGGTGAGCAGGTCGAGGATTCGACCGTCATGGTCCTCGAGCGAGGTCAGTACACCACTCAGTCGGAAGTGGACAGATCCGTCCGCGACGAAGTAGGGAATGCTCGCCTTGAGTGCTGGTCGTGACACAACGGCTCCCTTTCTGCGGACGGTCGGTTCGGGTTGACACGATGGGGTGCGGTGGCGGGGAGACAGGCTCCCCGCCACCGCTCAGTTGGCTCAGCCCTTGGCCGCGCCGGCGGCGGTGCTGTAGCGCCTGGTCGACTTCTTGATCATTGCATCCACCTCCTCTGTTATCTGACGTGACCAAAGCGTAATAAAGTCTGTTTCTAGAACAAGGCTCCAGTCGGGTGCACACACTGGTGGAGGTGTCACATCACGTGACTACATTCGGCTTTTGATCATTACGTACTACTCAGGCGTTACTGATCATCCGGGTGTTCCAGCCCAAGGTGGTGGGCGAAGAAGGCCAGCACGTCGGCGAAGTAGTCCAGCCGTCCGCTCCGGGCCCGTTCGCCGTGTCCCACGCCCGACTCGTACCGGAGCAGCACCGGGCGGGCTGATACCGAGGCGAACTGCAGGGCGGCGCACATCTTGCGGGAGTGCATCGGGTCCACCCTTGTGTCCTCGGCGAACGCGGTGAGCAGCGTGGCCGGGTATGCCGCCGGTCCGGCTACCTGGTGGTAGGGCGAGTACCCCAGCAGCCACTCGCGTTCCCGCGGGTCGGTCCGGGTGCCGAACTCCTCCACCCAGTGGTCGCCCAGTCCGGACAACTCGTAGCGGTCCATGTCCATCAATCCGGCCGTGCAGGCGACCGCGGCGAACAGTTCGGGTCGCCTGGTCATCGCCGCACCCACCAGCAGGCCACCGGCACTGTGCCCGAACGCGCCCAACGAGCCCGGTCGGGCCGCACCGCTGTCGCGCAGGTACTCCGCGGCGGCGACGAAGTCGTCGATGCCGCGCTGCTTGTGTTCCCGTCGGCCGGCGTGGTGCCACTGCTCGCCCTCGTCACCACCGCCCCGCACGCAGGCCACCGCGAACAGGCCACCGTGCTGCACCCAGGCCAACGCTGCCGCGTAGTAGTCGGCGACCTGTGGAGTGCCGAAGGCGCCGTAACCCTGCAGGATGGTGGGTAGCGGGCCGGTGGGTCGGGCGGTTGGACGCATCATGACCAGCCGCACCGCGGTCCCGTCGGCGGATGGGTAACTGACCTCGTCGACCGTCACGTCGGGAACCCGTATGCCGTGCCCGGACCGCCAGGGCAGGCAGGTGTCGGTGCCCGCGTCGTAGCGGTACACCGTCTCGGGGGTGACCGGGTCGGAGTAGGTGAACCAGGCCTGGTCACCCCCCTCGGCTCGAAAGGTCAACTCCGAGACGTACCCGGTGCCCGGAAGCCGCACCAGTCCGACCTCACGGCCGGTGCGGGCATCGTGTCGGCTCAGCCGACTTCGGCCCTGCCGTGCCCACAGCGCCAACAGCGTCGGGTCGCCACCGTCCGGTCCGGATAGTGTTGCGACGGTCTCCAGCACCGACTGATCATCCTCGGCGAGTATGGTCCGCGCGCTGTCGCGTTCGGGATCCACCACCACCAGGCGTCCCCGTGGCGCGTCGGCGTCGGTGAGCACGTACACCTCGCCACCCGATGCGGGCCAGACCGACGACCAGCCGTCCTGGAGCGACTCCACCCGGACAAACCGCACCCTTTGTGGTGCACCCGGATCGAGCGGGGAAACCCAGACCTCGGTCGCCGCGGACATACCGGAGGAGACCACCACGGCCAGGGTGCCGCCGTCGTCGGACACCGACACGTCCAGTTCGGCGATGTCCGCGAGGCCCTCACCGAAGACCACCGGATCGGCGTCGAAGGGTTCACCGATCCGGTGTAGGTAGATCCGCAGCCCGCCTCGACCGTCCCGGGCGTGGTAGAAGGCGCGCAGGTCGCCGATCCAGGCCACCGAGGAGTACCGGCAACCGTCCACCGCGCCGGGGAGGTCGGCGCCCGAGTCGACGTCAACGATCCGCATGGTGGCCTGCTCGTCGCCTCCAACGAACAGTTCGTAGGCCACCAGTCGGCCGTCCCGGCTGGGGGACCAGGTGCCCAGCGTGGTCCGGCCGGACGGGTCACGCGCGTGCGGGTCGACCAGTACCCGGTCGGCGCCGTCCTGGTGCACAACCAGGGCAGCGTGTTCGGCGTCGGCGGCCCGTCTGGTGTAGAACGCGCGGTCATCCCGCCAGATCGGTGCCGAGCAGTGGTCGAACGCGGTCAGCCTGGTGAGCCGGTCCCGCATCGGGCCGACCAGTGCCCAGCCCGAACGGTGTTCGGCGTACAGCCGGGCCTGGGCGGCCAGCCAGGTTCGGGTCGCCGGTGAGTCCGGGTCCTCCAGCCAACGGTAGGGATCGGCGACCCGGCGGGAACCGACCGTTTCGACGGCGGTCTCCCGGTGAGCCGACGGGTACGTCGGGGTTCCTGTCACGTTCGTGTCAACCACCCGATCCCGACCCCCAGACGATGCAGCCCCGACCGGTACGTCCGCCTGACCAGCGGATTGCCAAGACGGTATAGACCTGATTTGTCCGGTGACAAGGCTCCTGTCGGGCTACCTCATCCGGGATCGGATATCACTGACCGTGACCAGAGGGGGAGCCCTGCGCAGCGGGTCCCCTGGTGCGCCCGGCAGGATTCGAACCTGCGACCGTCGGCTTAGAAGGCCGCTGCTCTGTCCGCTGAGCTACGGGCGCGTGCACACCGCGACTGACCCGGTCGGCGGTGGTCGGCCGCCGCGAGGGTCGCCCTGGCGATTCTGCCGCACCGAGCGGCCCTGCCGCGCAGCGGGACCGTCGTGATCATCAACGATGTGCCGGGGTTTTGTCACACTTATTCGGGAAAAGCGGGCTGGACCGGAGCGGCTCGCCGCGCGATCAGAGCCGGTGGGTCACCAGCCCGTCGAGTCAGCGTCCGGTCTGCTCGGCGTGTCACCGAGGCGTCGACCGCATGACCGCGTCAGCCGAGGCGGTCAGGTTGATCAGCCGGTCAGTAGTTGTAGATGGGGGTGCTCGACTCGGTCGGGGCCGGAGCTGCCTGGCCTGACGCGGTGGCCACCTGCCAGGAGAAGTTCACCCCGCCGAAGCTGTCCTTGGCACCCTGGCCCTTGACGTCTCCGGGCGACCGGTCGATGGAGAACCGGTACAGCGGCTTACCGTCGAGGGTGACCTGGGTCGAACCGTCCGGTCGCTTGACCGTGCCGAGGGTGCCGGTCACGCCCGAGGCCCCGGTGGGGGTCTGGCCGTCCGACACGGTCAGCGGGGGCCAGATGTCGGTGCAGTCGTTCACACACTTGACGCTGCCGCTGCTCTCCTGGTCCGAGGTGTACAGCGCCTTCCCGGTGGAGTCGACGAGCACGGTACCCATGCCGTCGACCGCCTTGGTCGACACGGTCGTGGTGGAGTTCGCCGGACCACTACCGGCCTGGTTGGAACCACTGTCCGAGCTCGAGCCCGAACCACCGCAGGCCGCCGCGGCCATCAGTACCGCCGCACCGACCGCCAGTCGACCTGTTATCGCTGGTGACATACGCACCATGTTGTGCCGCCTCCTCACGCGTCTGTTCCCCGGTTGACACGTGGCCGGTGGTCGGTGCGTTCAGCCCGAATCCAACTTGACATTGGTCGGTTTTCCGGCGCCTGGTAGCGGTATGTACCAGATTGTTGAGCTGGAGAGTAAGGGCGAACCGACGGCGAACTGACGGCAGGTTCGGCGGTGAGCGGGCGCCTCGGCGGACTCAACCCTTGACCCCGCCGGCGGTGAGGCCGGCCACGATCCGGCGCTGGAACAGCAGTACCAGCACCACCAACGGCACGGTCACCACCACACCGGCCGCCATCTGGGTGCCGAACGGCTGCTGGAACTGCGACGAGCCGGTGAACTTGGCGATGGCCACCGTCACCGGCTCGGAGGCCAGGCTGAGCGACACGTTGCTGGCGATCAGGTACTCGTTCCACGCCGAGATGAACACCAGGATCGTGGTGGTGAAGATTCCGGGCGCGGCCAGCGGCATGATGATCCGACGGAACGCCTGCCCGGAGGTACACCCGTCCACCTTGGCCGCCTGTTCGAGTTCCCATGGCATCTCGGCGAAGAAGCTGGTCAGGATCCACACACCCAGCGGCAGCGCGAACGAGATGTTCGGCACGATCATCGCCTGGTACTGGTCGATCCAACCCAGCCTGGTGAACAGTTGGAACAGCGGGGTCAGCAGCGCCACCCCGGGGAACATCGACGCGGCCAGCACGCCACCGAGCACCAGGAACTTGCCCCGGAAGTTCAGCCGGGCCAGTGCGTACGCGGCGAACGTGGCGATGACCATCGCCACCACCGTGGTCACCCCGGCGATGACGAAGCTGTTCCGCAGCGCGAAACCGAAGTTGTTCTGGGAGCCGAAGACCGCGCGATAGTTGTCCAGCGACAGGCTGGAGGGCAACAGGTCGTTGTTGAAGATGTCGTCAGGTGCCTTCAGACTGGACACGACCATCCAGTAGAACGGCGCCAGGCAGTAGATCGCGATCAGCACGATCGCACCCCACAGCCCGAGGGCCGACCACCTCGTCCGACGTCGCCGCCGTACGACCGTCCGGACCGGATGGTCGGTGACCCGCCCGGCACCCGCCGCACCCGTCGCACCGGCGGTACCCGCGGCTCCGGGGGCGTTCGGCGTGATGGCTGTCATGTCACTTCACCGCCCGTTGCTGGGTGCGCACCACGTTGGTGCCGAGCACCTTCACGAAGAAGAAGGCCACCAGCAGGATGTAGAGAAAGGTCAACGTCGACAACGCCGACCCGAAGCCGAACTTGGTCTGTCCGATGGAGGCCTGCACCACCAGGATGGACAGGCTGGTGGTGTTGTTCGCCCCGCCGGTGAGGATCGCCGGCAGGTCGTACAGGCGCAGTGCGTCGAGCAGTCGGAACAGCACCGCCACCAGCAGGGCCGGTCGCACCAGCGGCAGGGTGATGGTGGTGAACCGCTTCCACGCCCCGGCACCGTCCACCTTGGCCGACTCGTACAGCTCGTCGGGGATGATCTGGAGGCCGGCGAGCAGCAACAGGCCGATGAACGGCGCGGTTTTCCAGGTGTCGGCGACCACGATCGCCCATCGGGCCGGCCACTCGCTGCCGGTCCACAGGATCTTGTGCGAGATGAGGTAGTTCACCACGCCGTCGGGCTGGAGCATCCACCGCCACAGCACCGCGGTCACCGCGGTCGGGATCGCCCAGGGCACCAGCACACTGGCCCGCAGCAGGCCACGACCGCGGAACGCCCGGTTCATGATCAGTGCCATCGCCATCCCGATGGCCACCTCGAGTACCAGGGTGACCAGCGCGAACAGCGAGGTGAACCGGAATGCCGCCCAGAACTCGGCAGAGTCCGGTCCGGTCAGCGCGTTGCGATAATGGTCGACACCGATGAACCGGCTGTTGCCGGTGATGCTGTCGCTGAACGTGGACAGCCACAGCGCGCGCACCACCGGATAGCCGATCACCACCACCAGGGCCACCACCGTGGGCGCGATCAGCCACATGGCGAGTCTGGAGTCACCTCTGCTGGCCCGTCGGCGTCGAAGTCCGCCCGACCTGGACGGTCCCGTGTGGACTGATTCTGGGATCGTCGTCATGACTCGCCTGCCCCTGTTCGCTCCCCGACGGTGACCGATGGTGGTCTGGTGGTGGTCTGGTGCTCGGTCGGTCAGTTGTTGGCCGCTGCCCGCTTGATGTCGGCGGCCATGTCCTTCAGCGCGTCATCCACACTCTTCTTGCCCTGCAGTGCCTCGTAGGAGTTCTTCTCGATGGCCAGGGTCACCTCGTTGTAGACGGGTGTGACCGGGCGGGTCTTGGCGTTGAGGATGCTCGCCTTGAGAGTGGCCAGGTAGGGCACCTGCTGCTGGAGCTGCGGGTCGTCGTAGAGCGATGCCACCACCGGCGCGTTGGACAGCTCGGTGAGGAGCTGGCGTTGGATGTCGGTCGACTCCATGAACTTCATCCAGTCGATCGCACTCTGCTGGTGCTTGGAGAAGCTGGACAGGGCCAGGTTGTGTCCGCCCAGGGTGGAGGATCCCGGACCGTTCGGGCCGGGCAGCGGGGCGACCGCGAACTTGTCCTGCACGACGGAGTCCTTGCCCGGAGCCTTCGCGAGGTTGTAGACGTAGGGCCAGTTACGCAGGAACAGCAGGTGACCCTGCTGGAAGGCGCGGCGGCCCTCCTCCTCCTGGTAGGTGATGGCCTCCTTGGGGATGTAGCCCTGCTGGAATCCGTCCACCAGGAACTGCAGGCCCTTCTTGGCCTCGGCGCTGTCCACCGTGACATCCTTGCCGCTGTTCTTGACGATGTCACCGCCGGCCGAGTTGATCGCCTCGGACACGTTGACGGTCAGCCCCTCGTACTGGGCGAACTGGCCGGCGTAGCAGCCCATGTTGTTCTGCTTGGCCACCGCGCAGTCGGCCTTGAGTTCGTCCCAGGTCTTCGGTGGCGTGGGCACCAGGTCCTTGCGGTAGTAGAGCATGCCACCGTCCGATGCGTACGGTGCCGCGTACAGCTTGCCGTTGTAGGTGGCGGTGGCCACCGTGGCCGGCAGCAGTGCGCTGGTGTCGACCTTGCCGTCCAGCGGGGCAATCCAGCCCCGTGCGGCGAACTCGGCTGTCCAGACCACGTCGGCGTTCACCACGTCGAACCGGGAGCTCTTGGCCTGGAAGTTCTGCACCATCGCGTTGCGCTGGTCGTCGGCGCTCTCGGACAGCTCGACCATGGTGACCTTCTCGCTCGGGTGAGCGGTGTTCCACTGGTCCAGCAGTTTCTGCAGTTGGCCGGTGGTGTCCTTGCCGGTGGCGAACGTGATCGGGCCGCGTCCGTTGTCACTGGCGGCGTTGTCCTCGCCCGGCGTCGAGCCCGAGCACCCGCTGACGATGGTCGCCAGCACGGCGAGTGACACCGCCGCGGTGAGCCTTGACTTCCGCATAGCCTTCCCCTCAGCATGCCCTCGTATGGCCATTTCACGGTATATGACCAAAGATCCCATAGACGCGGTTCCGAGCGACCCTGAACCGGTCAGGCCAGGCCCGAAGTCTGACCCTACGTGTCTGGGCTGTGTCTCAGTGTTTCCGAATCGATACGGGATCGTGGGCAGGGACGCTCGGTCGCACGGTCCGGACCAGCGTGACCGAGCCGTAGGTCAGACCCAGCAGCGTCGCGCCAGCGACCGCGTCGGCGAGAAAGTGGTTGGCGGTGGCCAGGATGTCCAGGGTGGTCACCACCGGGTACGCGCAGAACAACACCCGCACCCAGATCCGCCGGAACGCCCGCAGCGCGACCAGCGCGCACCAACCCGCCCACGCCACGTGCAGGCTCGGCATGGCCGCGTACAGGTTCGCGTGCGGGGCGATCTGGTTCTGGTAGGCCGAACCGATCAGGTGTGCGGTGGCCACCGTGTCGATCAGTCCCGGCACCACGAACCTCGGCGGGGACACCGGCACCAACCAGAAACAGAACAGACTTGCCATGGTCATCAGGCCGAGGATCCAGCGCATCGGCCCGTAGTGGTCCGGGCGTTTCCGGTACAGCCAGACCAGCACCCCGAGTGGGATGAAGATGTTCAGCGACAGGTAGTAGTAGCCGGCCAGGGTGGCCAGCGGCGGCATCGAGTGCAGGGTGTGGTTCATCCACGGCTCGGGGTCGGTGTGTAGCCACTGCTGGGCGTGCCAGATCGTCAGCGCGTTGTGGTCCGCCTGCCCCGGATGGGAGGGCGCGGCACCGCGGGTCCACTCGTAGACCTGGTATCCGACCAGGACGACCAACACCTCGATCCACCAGCGCCGCCTGATCCGGGGACGTCCGGGCAGTCGCACCCAACCCGGCCGGTTCAGCCGCCCGCGCCGGGTCGCGGTTGTGGTTCGTCCCGCGCGCCGCCCGGACTGCCCGGAACGTCCTGACCGCCGA
>DATCWR010000198.1:0-19573 GCA_036566245.1 Mycobacteriales bacterium
GCCCTCCGCGACCGCCACGGCAGCGGCACGCACGACCGACAGCGCGGTTCCCTCCACCGGCTCGTCGACCGCGGCCCAGGCCAGTTCCTCGGCCCGGCCCAACGCACGGGCGAGCGCCACGCCGTCAGGTTCGGCCGACCCGGCCAGCTCCTCGGCCAGGCCGCGCAGGAACTGGCTCACGATCACCCCGGAGTTGCCCCGCGCTCCCAGGACGGCGCCGCGGGCCATGGCTCGCAGAGCCTGGCCGGCGTCGGTGACCGTCGAGGCGCTCAGCTCGTCGGCCGCGGCACGCAGGGTGAGCACCAGGTTGGTGCCGGTGTCACCGTCGGGCACCGGGTAGACGTTGATCCGGTCCAGTTCGGCCCGGTGGGCGGCCAACGCGTCCAACGTCCTGGCGCACCACAGGCGAACCGACCCCGCGTCGAGGGTACGGAGCATCCCACCTCCTCGACAGACGTACGGCCCCCGGCTGACCGGCCCGCCCGGCGAGCCTATCCAGACCAGCCCCCGCCCGGCTGACCGCCGCGGTGACCACCGGCCACGGTGGGACGGTCACGCACGACCGGCCGGTCAGGCCGGGGCGGTTTGGCCTCCCGATCCCGGGACCTATAGAGTGCGGGGGTTGCCGCGTCATCGCGGCACAGGAAACTTCCACGAACGCCATCACCCAGGAGATCTCCCGTGGCAAGCGTGTGCGACGTCTGCGGCAAGGGGCCGGGCTTCGGCATGTCGGTGTCCCACTCCCACCGTCGTACGCATCGTCGGTGGAACCCCAACATCCAACCGGTGCGCACCCAGGTTGCCCCCGGCACCCGTCGGCGGCTCAACGTGTGCACCTCATGCCTCAAGGCGGGCAAGGTCACCCGGGCCTGAACCACCGTGCCCGGTCGGTGACCCGGCCGTGCCGCCCCGGACACTCTCCGGTGGCCCCCGGTCGGGCCTCGGTTCAGTGACCGATGCCGCGGGCGTGGGCGGCGGCGACGATCAGGTCCGCGACCGTGTCGAACGGGAACGTGGTGGAGTCGATCACCAGGTGGTAGTGCCGGGGTTCGGTGGGGTCACAGCGGTAGAAGTGCCGCCAGTACGCCGTACGGGCCGCGTCGTTGCCGCGTAGTGCCTCCCGACAGGTCTGCTCGTCCCGGCCGGTCAGTCGCCTCGCCGTGGCCGTTCTGGCTCCTTCGGGACCGTCCAGTCGCACGTGCAGCGCGCCCGGTACGTCACCGAGCACCAACGCGCCGGCGCGGCCAAGGATCACGCCCCCGGTGCTGCCGGCGATCTCCCGCAACACCTGCTCGGTCTTCTCCCGGAAGGCCCGGTCGTCTGCCAGGGTCGAGTACGCCAACGGGCCGGCACCGGCCAGGTCGGGCACCAGCGCCATGGAGGAGACGATCCGCCACAGCCCGGTGTCGTAGGTCTCGTCCTTCTGTTCGGCGTCCGACAGCGGCACCCCCAGCCGGCGGGCCACCCCGGCCGGGATGGCCCGGTCCACGAACGGCAGTCCCAACATGGCCGCCACCGCGGGGCCGATCTCGCTACCACCGGCGCCGTACGTGGCCGAGATGGTGACCACACCCATGTTCCACCTCCGACCGCCTGTCAGGTGCCAACACCGTGGAGCGGACAGGATGACAGACCCGGCGGTGGATATGTCGGGTCCAACGGAAAATCCCACGGGCCGCCTGGTGCGGTACCGAACCTGAGGTCGATCACCCTCCGGCGGCGGGTCAACCCGGCTGTTCGGTCAGCGCGCGACGGCGCCAGCACCACCCGTGGTCGACCGGACCGATCCCGGCGCCCAACGGGAACCCGGCCGCCACCGCTCCGGTCACATACTCCTTGGCCGCACCGACCGCGGTCGGCAGTGCGTCGCCACACGCCAGCCGGGACGCGATGGCGCTGGCCAGCGTGCACCCGGTGCCATGGGTGTGCCGGTTGTCGAACCGCGACGACCGGAAGACGTGTTCGTGTTCGCCGTCCCACAGCATGTCGACGGCATCTCCGGTCAGGTGGCCACCCTTGACCAGCACCGCGCGGGGCCCCAGGTCGAGCAGTGCCTCGGCCGCACGGCGCAGGTCGCGCTCGTCGGTGACCCGGATGCCGGCGAGCTGTTCGGCCTCGGGCAGGTTCGGGGTGACCAGGGTCGCCACCGGCAACAGTCGGGTGCGCACCGTGTCCAGCGCCTGCGGATCGAGCAGCGGGTCACCGTGCTTGCTGACGCTCACCGGGTCCACCACGACCGGGACGTCCAGCCCGGACAACGCCTCGGCGACCGCCTCGACCAGCCCGGCCGACGCCAACATGCCGGTCTTCACCGCGTCCACCCCGATGTCACCGAGGACACTGTCCAGTTGGGCGCGGACCGCCTCGACCGGTAGCTCCCAGTAACCCTGCACGCCAACCGAGTTCTGGGCGGTGACCGCGGTGAGCACGCTCATCCCGTGCACACCCAGGGCCAGCATGGTCTTCAGGTCCGCCTGGATGCCGGCGCCGCCACCGGAGTCGGAACCGGCGACGGTGAGTACTCGGGGAGGGGCGGCAGCCATACCCAGACCATAGAGCAGCCGCCACATGTACCCAGCAGCCGTACCTGTCCCTCAAGGTGTCCTTCAGCCCGCGAAATGGTCGTAACCACCGCGGCCGACGTACTCCTCGCCGTCCACCCGTACGCCCGTCCCGTCGGTCACCCGGCCCACCACCCGCCAGCCCTCGGGTGCGCCCAGATCAGCCGGGAAGGTGGCGACCAGGGCGTGGTCCTCACCGCCGGTGAGAATCCAGTCCAACGGGTCGAGCCCCAGTGCCTGCCCCACGTCGCGCAGGCGGTCCGGTACCACGAAGGCGGCCGAGTCCAGTTCGATGCTGACCCCGCTGGCCCGGGCCACGTGCCCCAGATCGGCCACCAGCCCGTCACTGACATCCATCATCGCGGTGGCGCCGTGTTCGGCGGCGACCGGACCCTGCCGGTAGGGCGGCTCCGGCCGGCGGTAGGCGCCGACCACACTCACCGGCGAACGAAACCCCCGGCCGAGCACGGCCAGCCCGCAGGCGGCCCAGCCCAGCCGACCGACACAGGCCACCACGTCACCCGGGCGGGCGCCGGCCCGGGTCACCGGTTCGCGCCCACACAGTTCACCCAGCGCGGTCACCGCGAGCACCAGAACGTCCGAGCGGGACATGTCGCCGCCGGCCACGCCGGCGCCGACCAGGGAACACTCCTCCCGCAGTCCGTCGACCAGGCCGTCGATCCACTCCACCGGCAGGTCGATCGGACAGGCCAGTCCGACCAGCAACGCGGTCGCGACACCGCCCATCGCGGCCACATCGGCCAGGTTCTGCGCCGCAGCCTTGTGTCCTATATCGACGGAACTGCACCAGTCGCGACGAAAGTGGCGACCATCTACCAACAGATCGGTGGTCGCGACCACCCGCCCGTCGGCTGTCCCCAGCACGGCCGCGTCGTCACCGGGACCGAGCAGGGTGGTCGCACCCACCGGCAGTCGAGCGGTCATCCGGTCGATGAGCCCGAACTCCCCGATGTCACCAACGGTGATGTCGCACCTCCTACGGGACCTGTCTCCAACCAACGGTGCCATGACGCCGACAACGCTGGGGTACGTTCTACATCCACACCATGCCCCGACGTCGAAAGGGCTCGCCGTGGTACAGGCGTACATCCTTGTCCAGACCGAGGTCGGTAAGGCAGCCACCGTGGCCAGGCAGATCAGCACCATCAGCGGGGTCACCCAGGCCGACGACGTGACCGGCCCCTACGACGTGATCGTCCGCGCCGAGGCCCGCAACGTGGACGAACTGGGCCGGCTCGTGGTCGCCCGGGTGCAGTCGGTCGAGGGCATCACCCGGACCCTCACCTGCCCGGTCGTGCACCTTTGACATCCTCCCCCGCATCAGGGCGGGGGGTTCCAACCGGTCGCGTCAGGACAGCAGGGGGTCAGGATCCTGACGCGACCGCCTGTGACATGCTCGACCAGGTAGGCGCCCCAGGCGCGGTGGTACCTGATGATGGAGCGACCCGATCGACCCGGTACGCAGAAGAGCAGCACTGGTGGCCTCGGTGGTCGCGCTGCCGCTGACCGCGGCACTGGTCGCGATCGCCGCCCAGGCCGGTGGCGGCCAACCCGGCCGCCCCGCTCCGGCGACCACCGACACGTCGGCCCGGCCCACGCCAGGACCGGTCGAGGTTTCCGCACCGCCGAAGACAGCCGAGGCTGACCGGTACTGCCCGGACTTCGTCGCGGCGTTGCCGATCACCCTGGACGGGCTGCACTCCAGACCGGCACACTCGACCTCGCCGTGGGTGGGCGCGTGGGGTGACCCGGCCGTGACATTCCGGTGTGGGGTGCCCAGGCCCGCCGGGCTGGAGCCGACCTCGCCGCTCCAGGTGGTCAACGACGTCCAGTGGTACTACCAGCAGCGCGGCGACTCGGTGGTGTTCACCGCGGTCGACCGCCCGGTGTACGTGGAGTTGACCGTACCGTCCCGGTACGCCGGCGGGCCGCTCAGCGACATCACCAGGGCGATCAGTGCCAGCCTGCCGGCCCGCCCGCTGGACCTGCACTGAACCGCCGACCACGGTCACGGTTCGAACTCCCCCGGCGTCCCCCCGGTCAGCCGGTCAGCCGGTAGTCGCGTACCTCGTCCAGCACCACGGTGCCACCGACCTCGGCGGTACCGTCCGGACCGGGCCGGGCCAACAACCGCGAACCACGCCCCTGTCGGATCTCCACCGGCCGGCCGAGTGCGGTGACCAGCCGGACCGCGGCCGCTCCGGTCGCCTCGTCCTCGACGATGCCGGCGTCCCCGGCGAACACCCGGGATCGCACCAGGCCGGCCGACTGGTCGAGCCAGGCCCAGGCATCGACAAATCCGTCCGACACGCCGGTCAGCGTGTCCACCTCGGCGCCCCGGGGGTACTGACGCAGTTCCATCACCGGTGCCCACTCGGCCCGGCCCCTGATCCACTGTTCGCCGTTGTCCGACCAGGTCGGCACCACCCCGGCCGGCGGGCGCAGCGCGTCGACGGTCTGACCGACCTCGTGAAGTAACCAGCCGGTGCCGACCAGCGGATGGCCGGCGAAGGGCAGTTGGACCGTCGGGGTACGGATCTCCACCACCCCCTGGCCCGGGTCGAGGACGAACACCGTCTCGCTGAAGCCGAGATCGGCCGCCACTGCCGGACGCTTCTCCGCTGGCACCTCGGTGCCGGACAGGAACACCCCCAGCGGGTTACCGAAGGTGCCGTCGGCACCGACAAAGACCCGAAGCACGTGCAGGGTGGGCATGACTGACTCCTCGCCGGGATGGGAAACCACGTGCCCGGCCGGGGGAAGGCCGGGCGAACCAGGTCAACGCAGGCCGGTGCCCCGGCGCAGTGCGGTGCGTACCAGCCGGTCCAGCAACGACGAGTAGTCCAACCCGGTCTCCGCCCACATCCGCGGGAACATCGAGATGGGGGTGAACCCGGGCATCGTGTTCACCTCGTTGAGGGTGATCGTGCCGTCGTCCCCGACGAAGAAGTCCACCCGGGCCAGACCCGCGCAGTCCAGTGCGGTGAACGCCTGGCAGGCCATCTGTCGCACCCGCTCGGTGACCGCCCCGGGCAACCGGGCCGGCACGTCGAACTCGCACGCCTCACCGAGGTACTTGGTCTCGAAGTCGTACCAGTCGGTGTCGTGGTCCAGTCGGATCTCGGCCAGCACACTGGCCTCGGGCGGCCCACCGGCCACGCCCTCCAGCACCCCACACTCGACCTCGTGACCGACCACCGCGGCCTCGACCAGGACCTTCGGATCGACCTGGCGGGCCATCGCCACCGCCGCGTCGAACCGCCCCCAGTCGGACACCCGGGTGATGCCGATGCTGGAGCCGGCCCGGGCCGGCTTGACGAACACCGGCAGACCGAGTCGGTCGCGGTCCCCGGTGGACAGTGTCGCCCCCGGACGCAGCACCACGAAGTCACCGACCGGCAGGTTCTCGGCCCGCAGCAACTTCTTGGTGTACTCCTTGTCCATACACACCGCGCTGGCCAACACCCCGGCCCCCACGTAGGGAAGCCCGGCCATCTCCAGCAGACCCTGTAGGGTGCCGTCCTCACCGTAGGCGCCGTGCAGCAGCGGGAACACCACGTCGACCTCGCCGAGGGCCTGCACGGCCTGACCTGGTTCGGTCACCACCATCGGCCCGGCGGTCGGGTCGGCCGGCAGCACCACCGCGCTGCCCTTGAGCACCTGCGGCAGTTCCCGCCCACTGATCTGGAGCGTTCCAGGGTCGTCGGAGGCAAGCACCCACCCGCCGTCGGGGGTGATTCCCACCGGCAGAACCTCGTAACTGTCCCGGTCCAACGCGGACATGACGCTGCCCGCCGAGACACACGAGATGGAGTGTTCGGTGCTGCGGCCACCGAAGATCACGGCGACCCTGGTCCTGCGCTCCGACGTAGCCACGACACAGCACCATACCCGGGGCGGACCGTCCATACCGTCCGGTCGTGCCTCCGGTCAGTCGCCTGGTCCGTCGAGTGCCTGGACGAGGTCGGCGAGAAGGTCCTCAGGATCCTCCAGCCCGACCGACACCCGCACCGTGCCGGGCCGGATCCCGGCCGCGGCCAGGGCCGCGTCGTCGAGTTGCCGGTGGGTGGTGGAGGCCACATGGCTGACCTTGGTGTGCGTGCCGGCCAGTGAGGTGGCCGGCACGGCGATCCGCAACCGGTCACACAACGCCATCCCGGCCGAGCGTCCACCGCGTGGATGCACGGTGACCACCCCGCCGAACCTGCCCGCGGTGAACAACCGCGCGGCCACGGCATGGTCGGGATGGTCGGGCAGCCCGGGGTAGACCACACCCTCGACCGCCGGATGGCCGGCCAGGCCCCGGGCCAGTCGCAGCGCCGAGTCACAGTGTCGGGCCACCCGCAGCGGCAGCGTGGCCAGGCCACGGTGCAACAGGAACGCGTCGTCCGGCGACAGCGAGCCACCCAGGTCGACCCGCAGCCGCCGAATGGGGGCGAGCACCTCGGGCAGGCCGACCACCACACCGCCGGTGACGTCGGAGTGCCCGCCGACGTACTTGGTGGCCGAGTGCACCACCAGGTCCGCGCCGTGTTCGGCCGGCCGGCAGACCGCCGGGCTGGCGAACGTCGAGTCGACCGCGAACAACGCCCCGGCGTCGTGGGCGATCCCGGCCAGGACCGGTAGGTCGACCACCCGCAGGGTCGGGTTCGAGATGGTCTCGGCCCACACCACCTTGGTGTTCGGTCGGATCGCCTGGCGCACCACGTCCGGTTCGGACATGTCGACCAGGGAGGAGGTCACACCGAACCGGGTCAGGACCTCGCGCAGCAGCGACCAGGTGCCGCCGTACACCGACGCGGAGGCCAGCACGTGGTCACCGGCCGACACGTGCGCCATCAGGGTGGTGGAGATGGCGGCCATACCGGAGGCGAACGGCTGGCCCACCATGCCGGCGGTGCCCTCCAGCGCGGCCATCCCGGCGGCGAACGCGTCCGCGGTCGGGTTGTCGATGCGGCTGTACGAGTAGCCGTGGACCCGGTCGCCGATCACGTCGGCGTACTCCTGTGCGGTGTCGAAGGCGAAGGCGGCCGTCCGGAACACCGGCAACCCGATGGGTGTCTGGGACGGCAGTGCCGGCCGTGGTGTGTGCACCGCCCGGGTCGACTCACCCGGTTCTGCCCGGTCTGCGCGGTGTTCGTGCCCGCTGGTCATGCCATCCTCCGTCCCGCCCCGCCGTCCAACCCGTCGCCCGCGACCGACGCCCCGGTGGGAGCCCCCGGATCCCTCACCGGCCCAACCCCGGGCACCGCCCGGGACACGCTGTCCGGTCCCGGTTCGGTCTCCGGCTTGGGTTCGCGACCCATCAGCCCGCGCATCATCGCCCGCGGGGACAGACCCTGGAAACACACCTGTTCCACCGCCTGGGTGATCGGCATATCCACCCCGTACCGGCGGGCCAGGTCCAGCACCGGCCGGCAGGACGCGACCCCCTCGGCGGTCTGCCGGGTGGCCGTCCGGGCCTGGTCCAGCGTCTCGCCCCTGCCAAGGTGTTCGCCGAACGTCCGGTTGCGCGACAGCCGGGAACCACAGGTGGCCACCAGATCACCGAGCCCGGCCAGGCCGGCGAAGGTTCTCGGGTCGGCGCCCAACGCCAACCCCAACCGCATGGTCTCGGCCAGACCACGGGTGATCAGGGTGGCCCGGGTGTTGTTGCCGAACCCCATCCCCTCGGCGACCCCGCAGCCCAGCGCGATGATGTTCTTGACCGCGCCACCGAGTTCACAGCCGGTCACGTCCACGTTGGTGTAGGGGCGGAAGTAGGCGGTCTGACAGGCCCGCTGCACCACCTCGGCACGAACCTGGTCCCGGCAGGCCACCACGGTGGCGGCAGGCTGTTCCTGGGCTATCTCACGGGCCAGGTTCGGTCCGGTCACCACACACACCCGGTCCGGGTCGACCCGACCGACCTCGCTGATCACCTCGCTCATCCGCCGACAGGTGCCCAGTTCCACACCCTTGATCAGGCTGACCACGGTGGCGTCGGCGGGCAGCAGGTCCGCCCACCCGGTGAGGTGACCGCGCAGTGCCTGTGCCGGCAGCGCGAGGACCACGACGTCCACGCCGTCCAGCGCCTCGGCGGCGTCACCGGTCGCGCGCAGGCCGACCGGCAACCGGGTGCCGGGCAGATAGTCCGGATTCTCGTGCCGACCGTTGACCGCCTGGACCAGTTCGGGTCGGCGGGCCCACAGGGTGACCTGCGAGCCGGCGTCACACAGAACCTTGGCGAACGCGGTGCCCCACGAACCGCCGCCCAGTACCGCCGCCCGCATCACCGCTGCGTCCGTTGTGGTCGGGGCGCGAACTGCTCCGGTGGCGTCTGTCCACGCAGTTCACCGAGCAGGTCACGCACCGCGCCCATGGTCAGGTCGGTGACCTCACGCAACAGTTCCGCGGTGAGTGGTCGACCCCGGTACCCCGACAGGTCCAGCGGTGGACCGGCCAACGCCTGCATGGTCTTACGCGGGAACAGGTCGAGCTTGTGCCGGTAGTGGTCGTAGACCACCTGGGCCCCCCACTGCGCCACCGGGATCACCGGCGCGTCGGTGGCCAGCGCGAGTCGGGCCACCCCGGTCTTCCCGACCATCGGCCACCAGTCCGGGTCCCGGGTGACCGTGCCCTCGGGGTAGATGCACACGCAGGCACCGGCCCGCACCGCCTCGACCGCCTCGTGTAGGGACATCCTGGCGTCGGCGGTGCCGCGGTGGACCGGGATCTGGCCGACCCGGCGGAGCACCCAGCCGATCACCGGGATCCGGAACAGGCCGACCTTGGCCAGGAAACTGGGGAACCGTCCGCTGTCATACACGAACCGTGCGAACCCGAAGGGGTCGGCGTAGGAGATGTGGTTGGTGACCAGGATCACCCCCCCGGTGGGCGGCACGTGCTCCTGGCCCTGCCAACGCAGCCGGAACGCCGACCCGATGGTCGGGTAGAGAATCATCACGACCAACCGTTTCCAGAAACCGAGTCGCATCCGCCGGGCCACGTGCCCTCCTCCGCCAGGTTGGGATGTCCAACCACCGGTCCAGCCGCATGTCGGTACCACGTTCACGGGGCCGGTCCGCCCGAGCCACCCGGACCCGGGCATCCGGGCACCGACCGGACACGGTGCCCCCGTCCCGTGACCGCACCGGTCACCCGCCCGTCACACGGGCTGCGCACACACTCTCACGACGGCACGGCGCGGTCGCGTCCGGTCACACGTCCGGGCACGACACGGTGGCGATCCACCGCAGACGGTGGGCATCCGTGGCGGATGGTGATCGCGATCGGAGACGTGCCCGGTTCACACAGCCGATGCGGAATGCGGAAGGATGGTCCTGATGCGGTGGACGGTGGTGGTGCCTGTCAAGCGGCTGGCTCTGGCCAAGACCCGGCTTCACGCGGCCGGACGAGACGACCGCGACCATCGGGCGCTGGCGCTGGCGCTGGCCGTGGACACCGTGGGCGCTGCCCTGACCTGCCCGGCGGTGGTCCGCGCGATCGTGGTCACCGACGATGACCAGGCCGGCCAGGCACTGCGGCCACTCGGGGCCACCGTGGTGGCCGACGAGCCGGATGCCGGGCTGAATCCGGCGTTGGTTCACGGCGCCACCCATGCCGCACGCCTGGGGCCGGACAGCGGGGTGGCGGTGCTCTCCGCCGACCTGCCCGCGCTGCGCCCGGCCGAGTTGGCCGAGGCACTCCACATCGCCACCGGGCATTCCCGCTCGTTCCTGCCGGACGCGGCCGGCACCGGCACCACCCTGCTCACGGCCCGTCCCGGCGTGGTACTCGACCCCCACTACGGCCCTGACTCACGCGCCGCACACCGCAGGTCCGGTGCGGTCGAACTGACCGGCGACTGGCCGTCCCTGCGCCGGGACGTCGACACACCCGCCGACCTGACCGACGCGGCCACACTCGGCCTGGGGCGAGCCACCCGCGCCCTGGTGGTCCGAACCAGGCAGGGCACGGTGCGCGACTTCGACCCGGCAACCGGGGCGGGGTCGGTGTTGCTCGACGACGGGCGAGGTGTCCCCTTCGACGGATCGGCGTTCGCCGCCGGTGGACTACGACTACTCCGGTCCGGTCAGCGGGTGCGACTGGAGACGGTGGGCGACCGGGTGGTCCTGGTCACCATCCACACGTTCGGCTAGGCCACGAGATCCGAGCTGGCCGGTGGTGGGTCGGTGGCTCCCCGGCCAGTCCTGTCTGATACCTCCGCACGCGCCGCGGCGACCACCCCGTACCGCCCGGCGACGAACCGGAGCGGCGCCCGTCGGCAGATCCGAACCGCGCCGGCCAACCGAGGACGGTGCGGTACCGGGCAGTGTGTGTCGAGAACAGCATGGTGATCCGACCCCGAACCGGATGGTTGGTTCCAGCCCTCACCGAGAGGAAATCCTGCCGCGGGGTCACGTGACGAGGAGGCGTGGTGCTGTGTCGTCCTCTGTGGGGGGAGCTTCGCTCCACCCCACGCCCCCCTCCAACTCCCCGAGCCTCCAGAACAGTCGCCCGACACCGTGGAACCAGTCGTCTGGTGCTCCACGCCGGGCGGCTCGTCGCCGCCGACCACTACCCCGACCTCACCGTGCCGAAACCAACCGGCCACGAGTCGAGACCGGTGTGGACAACGACAGCGGAGTGCGACGGCGGGACGGAGACCAGTCTGGACGGTACGTGACAGGCCGACGTGCAGGTCGGCCCACCACCCATGTCCGCCGTGGCCGCTACCGGGTGGTCTTGCGTGCCGTGGTCTTCTTCGCCGGTGCCCTGGTGGCAGCCTTCTTGCCGGCTGGTGCCTTGGTGGCGGCCTTCTTGGCCGTGGTCTTCTTCGCCGGAGCCTTGGTTGGAGCCTTGGCCGGAGCCTTGGTGGTCTTGGACGGAGCCTTGGCAGCCTTGGTGCCCTTGGTTGCCTTGGTTGCCTTGGTGGCCTTGGCAGCCTTGGTCGTCCTGGTGGTGGGGGCGGCCTTGGCCGTGGGCGCGGCCGCGGTCGCCTTCCGGGTGGCCTTGGCGGCGGTCTTCTTGGCCGTGGTCTTCTTGGCGGCGGCGGCCTTGGGCAGCTTCTTGGCGCCACTCACGACGTCCTTGAAGCCCGTGCCCGCACGGAAAGCTGGTACGGAGGTCTTCTTGACCCGCACCGTCTCGCCCGTGGCCGGGTTGCGTGCCAGGCGAGCGGCGCGGTCGCGCTTCTCGAAGACACCGAACCCGGTGATCTGGACCTTCTCTCCCTTGGAGACGGCCCGAACGATCGTGTCGATGAAGCCGTCCACAGCGGTGGTCGCCTGCTTCTTGTCCCCGCCGAAGCGCTCGGTGAGCGCGTCTACCAGCTGGGCCTTGTTCACGTGTCCCTCCCAGGACGCTCCTCGGCCGGTCGGCCGACTCGGGGCGAACGGTAGGCGGGTCAGTGCGTCCGCACAAACACCGCACCGGCGAAATCCGCTTGTGTCGCGGGTTTTTCCCCGTGTCCGACCCCATGGTCTTGGTGGTCTTACCCACCCTAGGCCCCGGATTCTCCTGCCTCACAAGGTGATCGGCAAAACCGCCCGGAGATCCAGCCGGACGAAGTCCTGGTCGTAGCTGCCGTCCGGCCGGCCCAACTCGGCCAACGCACGCCTCACAGCCCGGTCACGGAACTCGGTCACCGCACCGGCGGGAAGGACCGCGTCGTAGGCGATGAGGACCTGACTACGCAGCCAGCCGGTGAACGACGCGGCGTCCGGGAAAGACCTGCGCTGCCGCACCAGCCGGACCCAACCGTCCGGTTCGGTGCGCAGGCCGGCACCGGCCAGCAACCCGGCGTACCGCTCGGGATCCGGGAAGAACCACGGGTCCGCACCTCCGCCCAGCGCGGTCGACTCCGCATCCAGCACGGCCCGTAGCGGCTCGATCTGGCCGGCCCCACCGAAGGAGGCCCGGAACACCCCACCGGGTCGCAACGCCCGCGCGATACCGGCCAACACCCCTGGATGGTCGGTGGCCGGGATCCAGTGCAGCGCGGCCACCGACACCACCGCGTCGAACGTCCCGGCCTCGGTGACCTCGGCGAGTCGTTGGGCCAGTGCTGTGGTGAACACCACGTTGGGTGCGGTCGCCCGCCGTCGGGCGGTGTCCACCATGTCCGGTGAGGCGTCCACCCCGAGTACCGCGCCGTCGGGCACCATCGCGGCCAACGCGGCGGTCAGCTCACCGACACCACAGCCCAGGTCCAGCACCTGGCCGTGCCGGGGCACGGCCAGGGTGGACAACACGACGTCGTCGTACCGACGGTGGTGTGCGGTGTTGGCCGCGTAGAGCTGGCCGTCCCAGTCGCTGGTGAGCGTCACCGGGCTGGCTGGGTGGTGGGCAACCAACCGGCCCGCTGGTTCTCGTACCGGGCGATGTCCTCGGCGTGACGCAGCGTCAGCCCGATGTCGTCGAGCCCCTCCATCAACCGCCACCGGGTGTAGTCGTCGAGTTCGAAGGGTTCCACCACCGCCCGGTCACCGGTGCCCGCGCGCACCTGACGGTTCACCAGGTCGACGGTGACCTCGGTGGTCGGGTCGTCCTCCACCAGGTCCCACAGTCGTTCCACCGTCTGCTGCGGCAGCAGTACGGTCAGCAGCCCGCCCTTGAGCGAGTTGCCACGGAAGATGTCGGCGAACCGGGGGGAGATCACCGCCCGGAAGCCGTGGTCCATCAACGCCCACACCGCGTGCTCGCGGGACGACCCGGTGCCGAAGTCGGGGCCGGCCACCAGGACGGTGGCCCCGGCGTACTCCGGCCGGTTCAACACGAAGTCCGGTTCGTTGGTCCGCCAGGCCGAGAACAGGCCGTCCTCGAAGCCGGTCCGGTTGACCCGCTTGAGGTACACGGCCGGGATGATCTGGTCGGTGTCGACGTTGCTCCGCCGCAGCGGCACGGCACGTCCGGTGTGGACCGTGAACTTGTCCATCGAGGTCAGCCTTCCAGGTCGGCGGGCGAGGTGAGGTGGCCGGTCACCGCGGTGGCGGCGGCCACGAGCGGGGACACCAGGTGGGTGCGTCCGCCCCGACCCTGCCGGCCCTCGAAGTTGCGGTTCGAGGTGGATGCGGACCGTTCACCGGGTGCGAGTTGGTCGGGGTTCATGCCCAGACACATGGAGCAACCGGCGGACCGCCACTCGGCACCCGCGGCGGAGAAGACCTTGTCCAGACCCTCACTCTCGGCCAGTTCCTTCACCCGCATGGAACCGGGAACCACCAGCATCCGCACCCCCTCGGCGACCCTGCGACCGCGCAGAACGTCGGCGGCCGCGCGCAGGTCCTCGATCCGTCCGTTGGTGCACGATCCGATGAAGACGGTGTCCACCCGGATGTCCCGCAGCGGCGTACCGGGACGCAGGTCCATGTAGGACAGGGCCTTCTCCACCGACACCCGCTCGACCGGGTCGGTCAGCTCGGCCGGGTCGGGCACGCGGCTGCCCAGCGGCGCGCCCTGGCCCGGGTTGGTCCCCCAGGTGACGTAGGGGGTCAACGTGTCGGCGTCGAGGAACACCTCGCGGTCGAACACGGCGTCCTCGTCGGTACGCAGTGACCGCCAGTACTCGACCGCGGCATCCCAGTCGGCACCGGTCGGGGCGTGTGGACGACCACTGAGGAACTCGAAGGTGGTCTCGTCGGGGGCCACCATGCCGGCCCGAGCACCGGCCTCGATGGACATGTTGCAGATGGTCATCCGGGCCTCCATCGACAGTGCCTCGATGGCCTCGCCGCGATACTCGATGACGTATCCCTGCCCACCGCCGGTGCCGATCCTGGCGATCACGGCGAGGATGATGTCCTTGGCGGTGACCCCGGTACGCAGTCGACCGGTCACGGTCACCGCCATGGTCCGGAACGGACGCAGCGGAAGTGTCTGGGTGGCCAGCACATGCTCGACCTCGCTGGTACCGATACCGAACGCCAGGGCGCCGAACGCTCCGTGGGTGGAGGTGTGACTGTCGCCGCACACCACGGTGGTGCCCGGCTGGGTCAGTCCCAGTTGCGGGCCGATGACGTGCACGATGCCCTGTTCCCGGTCGCCCATCGAGTGCAGTCGGATACCGAACTCGGCACAGTTGCGACGCAGGGTCTCCACCTGGGTACGCGACACCGGATCGGCGATGGGTCGGCCGATGTCGGTGGTGGGTACGTTGTGGTCCTCGGTAGCGATGGTGAGATCGGGCCGGCGCACCGTGCGTCCGGACAGCCGCAGCCCCTCGAACGCCTGCGGGCTGGTCACCTCGTGCACCAGGTGCAGGTCGATGTAGAGCAGGTCGGGCTCGCCGTCGGCGCGCCGCACCACGTGGCTGTCCCACACCTTCTCGGCCAGGGTCTTGCCCATTGGGTGCTCCATCTCGAATGCTGAGACGTTAGTATCGGATCGTGGGACAGTCTAGCGGCATCGGAGTACTCGACAAGAGTGTGGCCATCCTGGCCAGCACGGCGGCGGCACCGGCCAGTCTGGCCGACCTGGTGGACCGCACCGGTCTGCCCAGGGCTACCGCGCACCGACTGGCGGTGGCCCTGGAGTCACATCGACTGTTGGTCCGCGACGGCGAGGGTCGGTGGCGGCCCGGCCCGGCTCTGACCGAACTGGCCCGGTCGGCTCCCGACCCACTGCTGGTGGCTGCCGAGTCGGTACTGGCCCGACTGCGCGACGAAACCGGAGAGAGTGCCCAGCTCTACCGTCGGCACGGCACCCAACGGGTGTGTGTGGCCGCGGCCGAACGCGCGCACGGGCTGCGCGACACCGTTCCGGTGGGTGCCAGGTTGACCATGACCGCCGGGTCGGCCGCCCAGGTGCTGGCCGCCTGGTCGACCCGGTCGGACGTGGAGGACCTGCTCACCACCGCCCGGTACACCGCCCGCACCCTGGCCGAGGTGCGTCGCCGGGGCTGGGCGCAGAGCGCGGCCGAACGGGAACCAGGGGTCGCCTCGGTGTCCGCTCCGGTGCGGGACCGGGACGGCCGGGTGATCGCGGCGATCTCGGTGTCCGGTCCGTTGGACCGGGTCGGGCGTCGACCAGGGGTCCGACTGGCCCCTCCGGTGGTGACCGCCGCGCACACGCTGGGCAACCGTCTCTGAGCCAGCCGGGTGAGACGGCCTCGCCGACATCACCCATTTGCGCTATCTTGCCGGGCGACAATTACCCCCTACGGTGTAGCGTCCGACGGGCTCGTTCCGTCACACCGGAACGAGCGCGCCAACGACCGTGAGGTCACGGGGGCACGGTCATGCCCTCATCAGGGCATCGGCACCGTCCGGTTGCCGCACCGACCGCGCAACCCTTCGCGTTGCGCCGACCCATGGAGAAGGAGTGCCCATTTTTCGCCGCACCCTCACCGTTGCCGCCGTCACCGCCGTCGGCACCTTCGCCTTCGCCCTGCCCGCCTGGGCGCACACCCCGGACTTCCAGGCCACATGTGACGACGTGACGATCAACCTGACGTCGTTCGCCGAGGGGTCGAACACCGTCCACATCTCACGGGACGGGCAGGACCTCGGTGGCGACATCAGCCCGACGACGTTCGGTAGGAGCACCACGATCGTCGTGCCGGAGGCCTGGGACAAGGACACCGTCACGTACCGGGTGTCGTGGCAGCAGGGTGACCTCGCCGACAACTTCGACAACCACGGCACGTTCGCCTTCGAGAAGACCCTGAACAAGCCGGGTGACTGCGAGTCGGACACCCCGCCGGAGGACAACAACCCGCCAGAGGACAACAACCCGCCGGCTGAGGACAACCCGTCGACCGACACCGAGACGACGCCGGCGAAGGCTCCGGCCACCACGACCGCCGCGCCGGCGACGACGAGCCCGGCTCCGGTCGCGGTGAACGCCGACAAGCTGGCCAACACCGGTGCGGGCAACACCGTGCCGCTGCTGGTGGTCGGCACCGTGCTGGTCGCCGGTGGGGTGGGTCTGACCTTCATGACCCGCCGTCGCCACAGCGGCAACGCGTCAAGCTGACCTGATCCTGCGGTCCGCTGACCTGGGGCCCGGTACGCCCTCGCGTACCGGGCCCCAGCCCGTTCACACGGCCGGCGTCCCACCAACAAGAAAGGTCCCCTGAGGGGACCTGGTGACGAACGAGAGGGTGTAGCCCCGACCGGATTCGAACCGGCGCTACCGCCTTGAGAGGGCGGCGTCCTGGGCCTCTAGACGACGGGGCCTTGCTGCGGTGCCGGAGCACCGCTGGCGGAACGCTGTGCATACCTGATGCCGGAGCACCTGGGCTGGGGTACCAGGACTCGAACCTAGACTAACGGAGCCAGAATCCGTCGGGCTGCCAATTACCCCATACCCCACCGGCGCGAAGCTCGTCCGCGCCGAGATCAGATACTAGCCCAGCCCCGGTCACCGGTCCAAAACGCCCCCGTGACCGCGCTCATTCCCCCATCCGTGACAGCGCGTCACGCAGTCGGGTCAGGGTGCGGTCCCGACCGAGCAGTTCCAGTGACTCGAACAGCGGGGGCGAGACCCGCCGCCCGGTGACGGCCACCCGCACCGGTCCGAACGCGTGCTTGGGCTTGAGGCCCAGGCCGTCCACCAGCGCCGCGCGCAGCTCCCCCTCCAGAACGGTCGCAGTCCAGTCGGTGACCGGCTCCAGCGCGGCCACAGCGGCCTTCACGGTGCCGGCCTGGGCCGGGGTGAGCTGCTTGGCCGCGGCGGCCTCGTCCACGGTGAACCGGTCGTCCGCGACGAACAGGAAGCCCAGCATGTCCACCGCCTCGGTGAGCAGGCTGGTCCGTTCCTGCACCAGGGGTGTCGCGGCCCGCAACAGTTCGGCCTGCTCGGCGGTCGGCGGGTCGGCGACCAGCCCGGCGGCGGCCAGGAACGGCACGGTCCGGTCGGCGAACTCGGCCGGGGCCAGTGCCCGGATCTTCACCCCGTTGATGGCCAGCAGCTTCTTCGGGTCGAACCGCGCCGGGTTCACCCCGACCCGGTCGAGGGTGAATGCCTGACACATCTCCTCCAGGGTGAAGACCTCCCGGTCCTCGCCCATCGACCAGCCCAGCAGGGCAAGGTAGTTCAGCACCGCCTCGGGCAGGTATCCCCGCTCCCGTAGGTGGTTCAGCGACGCCTCGGGGGTGTCCCGCTTGGACAGTTTGCGGTTGCCCTCGCCCATCACGAACGGCAGGTGCCCGAACCGCGGCATCGGTGCGTCACTGATCCCCAGGTCACGCAGGGCCTGGTGCAGCGGGATCTGCCGGGGTGTGGAGGCCAACAGGTCCTCCCCGCGCAGCACGTGGGTGACCCGCATCAGCGCGTCGTCGACCGGGTTGGTCAACGTGTACAGCGGGGAACCATCGCTGCGGACCAGCACGTAGTCGGGCACGTGCTCAGGATCGAACCCCACCGGGCCGCGGACCAGGTCGGTGAACTCGATCCGTTCGTCAGGCATCCGGAACCGCAGCACCGGGGCACGGCCCTGCGCCAGGAAGTCGGCGCGCTGGGCGTCGGTCAACTCCCGGCAGTGCCCGTCGTAGCCGGACGGACGGCCGGCGGCCCGGTTGCGTTCGGCCACCTCCTCGGTGGCGCAGAAACAGTCGTAGGCGTACCCGCCGGCGCGCAGCCGGGCCACCGCGTCGGTGTAGACCGACGCCCGTCGCGACTGCCGGTACGGTCCGTACGGGCCGTCGACCTCCGGGCCCTCGTCCCAGTCCAGACCCAGCCAGCGCAGGTCGGCCAGCAGACCGCGGTAGGACTCCTCGGTGCTGCGGGCCACGTCGGTGTCCTCGACCCGGAAGATGAACACTCCGCCCTGATGCCGGACGAACGCATAGTTGAACAGCGCCGCCCGGATGTTGCCCACGTGCAGGTCCCCGGTCGGCGACGGGGCGAACCGCACCCGAACGTCGGTCATGATCATCCCTTCCGGCCGGGTCGAACCACGGCCGGTCGCTCCACCGTCCGGCTCGTCACCGGTCGACCACCGGGTTGTTCAACGTGCCAACACCCTCGATGGTCACCGACACCCGCTGACCGGCGACCATCGGGCCGATCCCGGCCGGAGTGCCGGTGAGAACCACGTCGCCGGGCAGCAGGGTCATCACGTGCGACACGTAGGACACCAGGGTGGCCACATCGTGCAACATCAGCGAGGTGCGACTGTCCTGCCGCACCTGACCGTCCAACTCCGTGCGCAACGCCAGGTCGGTGGGGTCCAGTTCGGTCTGCAACCAGGGCCCCAGCGGGCAGAACGAGTCGTGCCCCTTGCCGCGGGTCCACTGGCCGTCGGCCTTCTGCTGGTCGCGGGCGGTGACGTCGTTGGCGCAGGTGTAGCCGAGCACGGCGTCGAGCGCCTTTTCCTTGGGCACGTCCCGGCAGACCCGACCGATCACCGCGGCCAGTTCGCCCTCGTAGTCCACCCGTTCGGAGTCGGCCGGGCGGCGGATCGCGTCGTCGGGGCCGATCACCGCGGTGGACGGCTTGAGGAAGAGCACCGGTCGCTCCGGCGGTTCGCCACCCATCTCCCGCGCGTGGTCGGCGTAGTTCTTGCCGACGCAGACCACCTTGGTGGGCAGGATCGGAGCGAGCAACCGCACGTCGGGCAGTGCCCAGCGCTGACCGGTGAAGGTGATCGGACCGAACGGGTGGTCGGCGACCTCGGCCACGGTGAGCGCGTCCAGAGGAGCGTCAGGCTCCCCTTCCACAACGCCGAACGCGACTCCGCCGTCATGGGCGAATCGGGCGATGCGCACAGGTCTGCTCCTTTTTTTGGTCCGGGGTGACCACGAGGCTACCGCCAGGGGCGGTGTATGCCGGCGGCCGGCCGGTAGAGACAATAAGAGCCATGACCGCGCCTGTCCGAACCCCCGAGGTCCCCCGCCGGGCACTGGCCCAGGTCGGTGGGTTGGCCGCCCTGCTGCTCCTCGCCGGCACCCTGCCCTGGTTGGGCGGCGGCTCGCTGACCATCCGTCTGATCGGGTTGCCGCTGTTGCTGGCCGGTCTGGTGATCGGCGGTGTGGTCGGACTGGTCGCCTACCGACTGCGGCAGGCGG
>DATCWR010000237.1:0-16768 GCA_036566245.1 Mycobacteriales bacterium
GACCACCACCGTGGTGGACCTGGACGGGCGGGTCGTCTCCTACACCGACGTGTCCGGGGCCACCACGGCCACCGTCTACGACCAGGCTGGCCGGGCCACGTCTTCGACCACCACGGTGGGGGTCTCCACCAGCACGGTGGCGTTCACCTACGACGACGCGGGACGGGTCACCTCCCAGTCGTTGGACGGCCAGACAGTCGCCAGCCCCACCTACACGCCGGCTGGGGAACTCGCCACGGTGGCGTACGGGAACTCCACATCGCTGTCGACCGTGGCCCGTGACGAAGCAGGGGCGTTAACCTCGGTGGCATGGGCGTTGGGCGCGGGTAGGACGGTGACCGACATCGTTACCCGGTCTCGGGCCGGGCGGGTCCTCACCGACACGGTGGATGACACCGGTGTGACGGTGGCGTCGTACTCGTACGTCTACGACACGGCTGGCCGGTTGGCGTCGGCCACCATCCCGCATCACCAGCTCACCTACCACTTTGACCCGTCCGGCGGCTGCGGTGCCGCCGCGGGGGCGGGTACCAACACCAACCGCACCGCTCTGGATGATGTGTTCGACGGTGCTCCGGCGGTGTCCACCACCTACTGCTATGACGCTGCCGACCGGTTGACCTCGTCGTCGGGGGCTACCGCGGTGACCCCTGTGTATGACTCGCACGGGAACACCACGTCGCTGGCCGGGGACACTCTCGGCTTTGACATTGGTGACCGGCATGTGTCGACGACCACGGCGGCCGGTGTGTCGATCGTGTACGTGCGGGACGCCTCGGACCGGCTGGTGACGCGTACGGTGTCGGGTTCGTCGAACCCGGACGACAACGGCACCACCTACTACGCCTACTCCGGTGACGGTGACTCCGCGGATCTGATCTTGGACGCCGCCGGGGCCCTCGCGCAGCGGGAGCTGTCCCTGCCCGGCGGGGTGTTGCTCACCAGACCTCGACGGAAACAAGAGGTGTAAGAGTTGGCGTTGCAGAGCGGGAGTTTGGTTGAAGAGGAAGTGGAACGACGGTAGCATATCGCGATGGGTCGGGTACGCCGCCGTTGGAACCTGTGTGGTAGCCATTGTAGCGTGCGGAGTCGGCTCAAATATTGCGTTGGGTGTTTCGATCGCATCGCGCTCGTGGAGCTTTTACAAGAACAAGGGATATAAATCGACGCGCGGCATGGCCGGGTTCGCTGGCGGTCTCGCTGGTGACCTCACATTGTGGCGTCACGGTTCCTCGCTTCGCGGGATCAGGTTTGGTGGAAGAACGTACAAATATCGGTGGAGTGGTAGAACCCGCCGGGCAATAGTCAAACATGCGCGGTGGCAGACGGCTACCTACGCATGGACACGTTGGGGTCCGTGATGGCGATACTCGAGCTAGTCGGTCTAGCGCTGGCCGCCCTTGCCCTTACTGGGATCTCAGTGATGCTGCCAATCATACATAAGCGTGTCCCAGTTGTGTTCAGAGTTGCAGTTCCGGTTGGATTCCTGACAGGTCTCATCGGACTGATACTCCAACTGGTACCCCTAATCTTCATAGGCATATCCCTATGGAGCCTCGGTGTTGTTGTTGATCACTTTTATGATCGGGTACTTGGGAGGGCAGACTCGAAGGCTCCCGGACGTCATGGAAGATAATCAGGAACGGTGATTGGTGCCCCGTTGACCACGACGGCGGTGGGTGCGTCGATCGCGTACGTGTGGGACGCGGCCGACCGTCTGGTCACCCGTGCGGTGGCGGGTTCGTCGAGCCCGGATGTCAACGGCGTCACCTACTACGCCTGTTCCGGTGACGTTGACTCCGCGGACCTGATTCTGGATGGCGCTGGAGCTTGGCCCAACGCGAGGTGTCTTTTGATTCCCATGTGGCTAAAGTTTAGAGAAAAGTCGAAGCAGAAGCTCAAAGTTCGCACGCTTCGCGCGTTGCTTGATAAGGGATCAGAAATCGGTAAGTCTCCAGCGGACTCCGACCTGAGCGATGAGTTGTTCGAACTACTTGCAGATGTTGATCTGCTGGAGGCGACCCTGACAGGCTTCATTTCGGAGGGAGGATTGAATAACTCGGAAATCCCAACTCTTGTTCGCGAGCAGTTTGCAGCGCTCGATGCCGAGTTCGACAGAGCCGCTAGTCCAGTTAGTCGCGAAATCGACATCTTGCGCCGCTATGTAGATCGACTCAAGGAGGAGTTCGAACGCATACTCGAGGCATCCAGGTAGAAGAGTTGGTATCTCCGGGGAAGTCACGTGGTGATGGAGCGTGGTGAACACGGGTACGGTTCACACGTTCGGGGGAACCGGGGGAGTGAACTCTTCTGGGTGCGGCGTGGGGTGTGATATCTGTCCGAGGGCGTGGTTACCGTGGCGAGCGCTGACCATTGGGCCGGTCCGACCCGGGAGCCGACCCCAAGCCGTGCAGGAGTTGCGAAAGGTCCTGATCCTATGCCGCTGAACCCGCCCGTCCACGTATCTGAAATAGGCATGAAGGGGACAGGTTGGCTGCCCCCACGCCCCGATCTGAGGGACTACACCCCGGACAGTCCGGTGCCACAGATGGTGGCCGGGAAGACCCTGGCCGAGACCCCGCCCAGCAAGGCGGACCTGCGACAGTGGTTCCCTGCGGTGTACGACCAGGGGCAACTGGGATCATGTACCGCGAACGCGGCCGTGGGTGTCCTGGAGTACCTACAGAACAAGGCCTACAACCTGCCCAAGCAGTCCATGTCCCGAATGTTCGTCTACAAGGCGTCGCGGAACCTGCTCGGCGTCACCGGAGACACCGGCGCCTACCTCCGCACTGCCATGGGCGCCATGGTGCTGCTCGGCGCGCCGCCGGAGAAGTACTGGCCCTACACGGTGAACACCGACCCGTCGGCCGGGAAGACCTTCGACGAGGAACCAACGTCGTTCGTCTACTCGGTCGCGGACAACTTCGAGGGCCTCACCTACTTCTGCCACGACCCGATCTCGGCCAAGGTCCCGACCGACACGGTGCTGGGCAGCATCAAGAAATGGGTAGCCAGTGGGTGGCCGGTGATGTACGGCTTCTACGGGTTCAACTCGTTCGAGTCGACAGACACCCCCGGTTCCTTCCCGTACCCGGGTCCGAACGAGCAGGCCCAGTGGGGACACGCCGTGGTCGCGTGCGGGTTCGACGACGGCAAGGAGATCACCAACACCCGGTACAACGTGACCACGACCGGCGCACTGCTGATCCGCAACTCGTGGGGATCCGAGTGGGGTGACCAGGGCTACGGGTGGATGCCCTACCGGTACGTGCTGGACTCGCTGGCCACCGACTTCTGGTCACTCACCTCGAACAACCACGCCGACACCGGTGCCTTCGGCCTGACCTGAACCGTCGCGACCCGACCCGCCGAACCCAGCCCGGACACAGATCAGACCTGGCCGATACGGTGCGGGCGTGCGGTTCCAGCCTGGTCAGACGGTGATGCGTCGATACTTCCGCGGCCTGCACCCGTGTTGGGTGCAGGCCGCCCGGGTGGTCGCCGACGACGACCGCGGCCTGCTGCTGTGGGTGCCGGTCGGGGCCGGCTTCGCCTGCCGGGTCGACGCGGCCGGCCAGCCGCTGCGGGAGGCGTCACTGGACATCGTGGCTGCCGCCCCGTTGGCATCCCGCTCGTGGGAGCAGCACGACATCCTGATCCTCGTCCCACCCGGGGTGGCCCACTCGGTGTGGTGGTTCTTCGCCGACGGCTGCTTCCGCCACTGGTACGTGAACATGGAGCAGCCCTCGACCCGGTGGTCCCACGACGGCGTGAGCGGGCTGGACACCGTTGACCACGCCCTGGACATCGTGGTCACACCGGACCGAACCTGGCGGTGGAAGGACGAGGACGCCCTGGCCGCGTTCACCGGACAGCCAGGCTTCTGGACGGCAGCCGAGTCGCGGGCGATCCGGGCCGAGGGCGAACGGATGGTGGCCGAGATCACTATGGGCGGCTTTCCCTTCGACGGCACCTGGTGCGGGTTCCGGCCGGAACCCGACTGGTCCCCACCGGCACTCGCCGTCCCGGCACTGACCCGACCGAGAATGATCGTCGATCACACCGACTGATCAATTTGCTGACGGATCATGTTTGTCAGAGTGAACATTTCATGATCCGAAAATAGGGCAGTAACCTCCTACGTTACCGGCAGGTAGTTTCGTTTGTTAGGGCTGTTTTTTCGATTCCACGGCGTGGTAGCAAGGTGCCCCCGTCGCTGGAATGGAGGAAACCCCTATGCGACGACTGTGGAAGATCGCCTATCTGATCGTTCCGGCCAGTGCCGTGCTGCTTGTCGCCCCACCGGCGCAGGCGGCCACCGCGGTGGACTACGCCGCGCTCGGTGACTCGTACTCCTCGGGGGTGGGTACGTCCGGCGCGACTGGCGACTGCCTGCGCAGTCCGCAGGGCTACCCGCAACTGTGGGTCAACACCCATGCCGTCACGTCGTTCCAGTTCGCCGCGTGCAGTGGCGCCACCACCGACGACGTGCTGGCCAACCAGCTCACCGCGCTGAACACCGGAACCGACCTGGTCAGCATCACCATCGGCGGTAACGACACCGGTTTCGCCGACACTCTGACCACCTGCCAACTCGGCAGCGACGCCGACTGCCAGGCAGCGGTGAACGACGCCCGTGCGGCGGCCACCACCACGCTCCCCGGCAAGCTGGACAACACCTACGCGGCCATCCGGTCGCACGCCCCCAACGCCCAGGTGGTCGTACTCGGTTACCCGAGGCTGTTCGAACTGACCAGCAGTTGTGGCTTCTTCGGTCTGGACCTGTTCAAGCGCACCATTCTCAACCAGGGCGCCGACCAACTGGCCGGGATCATCGCCACCCACGCCGGTGCCGCGGGATTCAACTTCGTGGACACCCGGGGGATCTTCACCGGGCACGGGGTGTGTGGAAGCTCGCCGTGGATCAACGGCTTCAACCTGTTCAACATCACCAGCTCGTACCACCCGAACACCAGCGGCTACTCCGCCGGCTTCCTGCCCTCGCTGGACTCGGTGACCGGCTGAGGCGTGGCTGACCAGGCTGGTTGACAGCGCCCGTGACTGACCGTCCTACCGGGTCACCGGTCCCCGGAACGTTCGGATTCGGTGACCCGGTAGCGACCGACCATCCCGCCTGCCAGGTGCGCGCTCAGGTGGCAGTGATACAGCCAGTCACCCGGGTTGTCCTCCACGTACTCCACCGTGATGCCCTGTGCCGGCCCGATCGTCTGCGCGTCGGTACACACACCACGGTCGTACCAACGATGCCCGTGCAGGTGGAACACCCGGAACTGGTCGCCCAACGTGGCGATCCGCCAGCGCACCCGGTCGCCCACCGCGGCGGTGAACGTCGGCGTGTTACCGAGGAACGAGAACCCGTTGAACGCCTCGAAGTCCACCGCCAACCCGGGCACCTGGCCCGCGGTCAGACCGTGCTGGAACAACGCGAACTCCCGGTCCACCTCGGGCGTGGAGGCGTCGGTGACCGCCAGGATGCCGAACATGCCGAGCATCGCACCCACCTCGGCCACCGGTTCGTGTCCACCCGGGCGCGGATCCCGGGCCACCGAGTGGTCGTGGTACACCCAGGTACCCACCGACTCGGGCAGGCACTCCCAGGTGTAGGTGTAGGACTGTCCGAACGGGACGACGGTGCCGGGTCGGTCGGGTTCGTTGGCGGTGAACGACCCGTCCGACTCGATGTTGTAGCGCACCCCGTGCGGGTGCACGCTGTGCGGAAACCGGTAGTGGTTGTCGTTGTTGCGGAAGTGCACCCGAATCACGTCACCCACCCGGCCGCGCAGGATCGGCCCGGGAATGCCGGTGTTCGGGCCGGTGGCAGGGTTCGCCGGCAGTGGCGTGGTCCACCCTGCGGTGTAGCCGCGCAACCCGATCGCCCAGTACGTGGTCTGTTCGGGGGCGTACCGGGTGCCGGTCATCTCGTCCCGACCGTTCGGAACCAGGTTGTGCAGGAAGGACTCGGCCTGCACCCAGTACTCGCGGACACATCCGTCCGGTTCCCCCTGCGTCACCGGCCGACGGTAACCGCCGACCCGGGCGTGACCGTGGATCAGGTGCGGCGCGCCGGGACATCGCCGGCGTGTCGCGGGTCAACCGCTCAGGCAGCGCCGGTGGCCTCAGTGGCCTCGGTGGCCGGGTGGTCGGCCGGCTGGTCGGTGACACCGCCGCGCACCAGGTGGCGCATCGGTGCGATCACCGGCAGATACACCGCGACCCCGGCCAGCCCGCCGGCCACCAGTTGTACGAATCCCGGTTCGGTCACCCAACGCACCGTGACCACCGCGGCCACCAGCAGCGCGGTCGCCACGAGTGGACGACCCAGTGGCGCCAGCCACGGCCGCCACGGCACCCCGGTGCGGGCCACGGCCAGGCAGAACGCCGGTGTGACCAGGCAGACCGCGACCACGGCGTGCGCCAGGCCGACCCCACGGATGCCGTCCAGGTGCGCGCCGACGGTCAACGCCGGCAGCAGCGCGACCAGCCACAGTCCCTGGAGCAGCATGGTGTCCCGGCCACGGCCGACCGCGACCAGGAAGTCGTAGAGCAGTTCGGTCAGCACCCGGGCCAGCCCGAGCACGGCCAGGAACTGCAACGCCGAGGCCGAACCAGCCCAACGCTGCCCGTACACCACGGTCACCGCCGGGTGGGCGAGCAGGCCGAGCAGCGCGCAGACCGGCAGGGTGGCCGCAGCCAACAGCGCGGTGGACCGGGCCAGCGCCGCGACCAACGCGGCCGGGTCGCTCTGGAGTCGGGAGAACGCGGCCAGCGACACCCGGCGGACCGCGGTGGAGAACATGTTCACCGGCCAACTGGACAGGTTGAACGCCTGGAGGTATAGCCCGAGCGCGACCGGCCCGAGCAGCGGCCCGACCACCAGGTAGTCCACGTTCAGCATGCCGAACAACAGCAGGCTGGCCCCGGCCAGCGGCATCCCGAAGGACAGCAGTTCACCGAACTGTCGGCGGTCGAAACCGGGCCGTGGCCAGATCTCGGCGAGCCAGAACAACAGCGCCGCGCTGAGCAGGTTCCCGGCCAGCCGCCCCCAGGCCAGACTCCACGCGCCGTAACCGCCGGCGGCCAGCGCCACGGTCAACCCGGTCGACAGGGCGAAGCTGGACAGGTCAACGGCCAGGCGTTGGCCCTGGCGGAAGTCACGGGTGAGCAGCGCGGCCGGCGTGGCGGTCACCGCGTCGATGAGCACCGACACACACAGCAGCCGGACCACGCCGGCCGCGTCGGGCGACCCCATGGCCGAGGCGAACGGGCCGGCGCCGAGCAGACAGACCAGGTAGAGCACCGCGCTGGTGCCCAGACTGATCGTGGTCACGGTGGGAGCGATCCGCCGGGGATCGCCGGGCCAGCGCACCAACGCCAGGCTGGCGCCCAGTTCGTTCATGGACAGCACCGCGTTCAGCGCCACCAGTGCCACCGCGAACACGCCGAAGTCGGCGGGCACCAACAGTCGGGCCAGCACGATGCCGGCGACGATGGTGCCCAACCGGCCCACCACGTTGTTGAGCATGCTGAACACCAGGCCGCGCCGAACCCGGCGGCCCAGGTTCTGCCGGTCGCCGTCGCCGTGCGGGACGCCGGGACTGTCCGGCCCGTCCCGCCCGTCCGCGTGGATGGGAGAGGACGACCGGTGAGCTGCCGGGTCGGGCGCGGCAGCGGTTGGCGCACCGTCGAGCGTCACGTCCGTCCCCCCAGTACCGGCGGCGAGGTGTGGCCGGCCCGCCTGATCGCGGGCCCCCCACCGGCCCGCGATACCAGTATCGGCGACCCGGGCTGCCGAGGTCGGCGGTTACCACAACCGCCGGGTATGCCATGCCGTGCCAACACGTGGCCGTTGCCGGCGTGCCCGGGTCAGATCTGGTTCGTGCGGGCGGGTCCTGCGGTATGAAAGACCCTCGATCGGGGTGGGGGGTCCAGAGTGCATTCACATGGGTTTGGTGGGCGAGTTCGGCGGCGACGGCGGTCGGTACTGGCCGCGTTGCGACGGCATCCGCTCCGTACCGGGGCGGCCGGTGTGACCACGCTGGTGGTTCTGCTGGCCGGGACGCTGGTGTGGGCGGACCGGACGGGGGGCGTGCCGGGTCCGAACCCTGACAGCCTGGCCGTGTCCGGCTCGGAGGCGCCGGCGGCCCATGCCCGACCGGAGTTGGGTGACCCGGCCGGGGCGGCCAGCGCACCCGGCGCATCCGGCACGCCCACCGGCAGCGGCACGCCGAGCCGTACTCAGGGACGTCCAGCCAGCACCCACCCGTCCAGTCCGTCGCCGGGTCCGGCGGGGTGGCCCGGTCAGGGGAACACCGGTTGGCAGCACACCGGGGTGGCGCTGCGGTCGTTCCGCTGTACCGGTGACGTCACCGAGGTCACCAAAGCCGGCACGGTGATCGACGGCAAGGACATCCGCTGTGGACTGCTGATCCGCGCGAACAACGTGACCATCTCGCGTTCGCGGGTGACCGCACAGGCGCAGATCCCGATCCGGACCGAGGACGGTCGCACCGGCGTGAAGATCTCCGACGTGGAGATCGCCGGGCAGCCCGGGTGTATCGCCGGTATCGGGTACATGGGCTGGACCGCGCTGCGGGTGAACATCCACGGCTGCGGCGACGGGGTGCGGATCGAGAACGGGTCGACGTTGCAGGACTCGTGGATACACGACTTCTGGGACGGCACCGAGAACGGCCAGCAGGTCGACACCCCGCACCACGACGGCGCGCAGTCCACCGGTGGGTCCGACATCGTCATCCGACACAACAGGATCGACAACCCGCACGACCAGACATCCTGCGTGCTGATCGGTGACGAGTTCGGCACCCCGTCGAACATCCTGATCGAGCGGAACTACCTCAACGGCGGCAACTACTCCGTGTATCTCGCCCCCACAGGGACGAACCGCATCATCCGCGACAACACCTTCACACGCAACCATGTCTACGGGCCGAGCAACGTCGCGGGCCAGTACGTGTGGACCGGCAACCACTACACCGACGGCAAGACCATCAACCCGTAACGTCTCGCGCGTTCTGCGTGGGAGGTTGGTCCCGAGGCGCATCCTTCGGGGCACCGCCGGGGTTGGCCTCGGTGACACCGGGAGTGGTCGGGCTCGGTGGGGCAACCTCGGGAGTACGCAGCGCCGCGTAGACGACCACGCCGCCGGTACCGCTGCCCGCCCCGCCCTGTCCGGCCGGCCAGGTGACCAGTCGCAACTCGGCTCTCGGCCCGGGGGCGTAGACCCGGCCGGTGGGTAGCCCCGGCCCGGGATACCGCGCCACCCGGTAGACCTCGAACGCGGCGGTTCTGCCGTCGCGGTCGCGAACCAGCACGCTGTTGCCGGGCCGCAGTTCCGCCAGTCGTGCGAACACCGCGCGGCCCGGTCCGGCCTGACCGACCACCAGGGCCGGGGGGCTGTTGTCATCGCCCGGATACGGCCCGCTGCCGTACCAGCCGGCCGTGCCGGGGTCGGTAGGCCGACGCAACGTGCCGTCGGGGGTGGCGTCGAGCCTGACCAGCCCGGATCGCAGCCCGATCACCGGAATGGTGATCTCCACCGGGGGGCTGTGCCGTCGACCCCCACCCTGGCCGGCCGCAGGTGCCGGCAACGAGTCGACCGGAGCCACCGACACCGGTCGGGGCGCGGCCGCCGGGCGGGGACCGAGTAGACCCCGGTCACCGTGCAGCACCGTCAGGGCCAGCGCCACGGTGCCCAGGGTGAGGACCGTCCGGGTGAGCGCCAACGCTCCCCGGTGTGCTCGCGGTGGCCTCGACCGATCCACCAGCGGCGCGACTGGCGGGCGCCGGGAGTGGTGTCCGTTCGGATATGAGGTACCCAACCTCTGGTCCCTCCGTCCTGCCGGCCCGAACTGGTCGGGCGTTCCCGCCGGGTCCCCTTGGTGGGCGTTCGACCGCCGACCCGCCGGGGTTGGGTTGCTGGGTGCGGGGGAGTGACTGGCCTCAGTGGACCATGCGACGGGTCGGTCCGCATCGGCAGGAACGGCGGGGAGGCAGGGACGGATGACCCACCCGGGCGCGATCGGACCCGCATCGCGACGAACGAGCACCGGCCGGTGCGTGTGGACGGTCCGGTCGGGTGCCTGATGGCGGGGTGCGGCGTCGGATGGTGACCGGTGGGTGTTCTCACCCCGCCGTCAGGGTGACATGCGGCCGGCGTCGGCCACCCCTCCGGTCAACGCCGGGATTGACCGGCCAACCGGGTGAGGATCGCAGCCGATGCGGTGATGCCGGCGAAGAACCAGCGGAGTTCCAGGTTCTCGTTGGGCGCGTGGTTGGCCTCGTCGGCGTTGGCCAGCGGCACACCGAAGCAGGGCAGGCCGAGTATGTCGGTGAACGCGAAGATCGGCACGCTTCCGCCCAGCGCCGGCAGCACCAGCGGCGACCGGCCCAGACCTTCGGCGGCACCGTCGCGGATCGCGGTCAGATACCGGGAGTCCGCCGGGGTACGGGAGGGTTCCATCCCGCCCATCGGCACGAACTCCACGTCGGGCGCGACCCGGCGCACGTGCCGGCCGAGCAGTTCGGTGACCCGGTCGACCCGTTGGTCGGCAACCAGTCGGACATCGCAGCGGGCCACCGCCACGTTCGGAATGACGGTGCGATGCTCGTCGCCGTCGTGGCAGGTCAACGAGTTGATGGACAACGTGGGCCAGGCGGACAGGCGTTCGTACAACCCGCGGCCGGCCGGTGGCTCCAGAGTGGACACTCCCAGTGTGCGCATGACCGCCTCGGTGTCCTCCGGCAGCTCAGCCAGGAGCGCGTGGTCGGCATCGGTGAACTCGCGAACGTCGTCGTAGAAGCCGTCCACGAGTACCCGTCCGTCCCGGTCGCGCAGCGAGGCGAGCAGTTCCACCAGCCGCCAGGCGGGGTTCGGCGCGACCCCGCCCCAGTTGCCGGAGTGCGTCACGTGACCGGCGCCGTGGGCGCGCAGCTCGAACCGCAGAATGCCGCGCACCCCCAGGCACAGACTGGGCTGCCCCGAGGAGTGCACCGGTCCGTCGCTCCACAGCACCAGGTCGGCGGCCAGCCGGTCCCGGTACCGCTCGGCCACCCAGGGCAGGTTCGGGCTGCCGACCTCCTCCTCGCCGTCGAGGATCACCGTGACCGGGCAGGGTGATCCGCCACGGGTGGCGCGCAGTGCGTCCAACCCGAACAGGTGAGCCAGGTGTTGGCCCTTGTTGTCCCCGGTACCCCGCCCGTAGAGACGGCCGCCGCGCACCTCCGGCGCGAACGGCGGGCTGTGCCACCCGGACAGCGGTCCGGGCGGTTGGACGTCGTAGTGGCCGTAGATCAGGACCCGGGGAGCGCCGGGCGGGCCTCCGTCAGCATGTCCGACGACCACCGGGGCACCCGGGGTCGGTAACACCTCGGCGGAAAGGCCCACGGCCCGCATCAGTCCTGCCGCGTGTTCGGCCGTCTCGGCCACACCCTCGCCGGTCGCGCTGATACTCGGCCGGGCCACATAGTCGACCAGCGTCGCCAGAAACCGCTCCCGGTTACCCCGCACGTACGCCCTCACGTCGTCCACGCGACCCGCCTCCCAGCGTCGGTTCACCTGATCCTGTCAACTGTTCCCACCTGCCGCAGCGGGTCGCTTCTTGTTACTCCTGACCCCGGGACCACGCGGCTGGTGGGCCCGGTTCGTGTTGGGCGGACTGCTCGGTTGGGGAGTCCGGCTGCGCGCTCCGCTGCGGGCGTTGTTCGCAGGCGTGTCGGTCACCGCGACCGGGCTCTACCTAGTGGGGACGCTTCGTCCGGACGGTGCCGGGTTCTGGAACTGGGCGGCCCTGGGACGGTGCGTCGCCGTGGCGGCGGCCCCTGTGGTCGAACTCCGGCACCGGCCTGCCCAACGACCTGAAGGTTAGCGGCTGGACCGCGGTGTCGGTGGTGTCGGCATCCGCCGGCCTGGTGTTGTTGACCGTGCTGGTGGGCGTTGCCCTCCGGAAACTCGTCCGCTGACCGAGCCGGCTCCGCCGGGGCCTGACGTGTGGCGGCTCTGGATGGTGGTCGAGGCCACCTGTCAATGTCGGTCCTCGACCGATGTACCAGACCAGACCGCCACAGTCCCTCCTGGAACAGAGACAACGCGGGCCCCGGACGCGCCACTGACCTGCCACGCCTCGAAATCGTCGGTTGCCGCCACGGTGAGCAGGTCACCACCGGTCAGTTCAACCTCCAGATGACCGTCCTTGAACGCGTCCAGACGGGACACCGTCTGCCGAACCAGCCGCAGCACGGGAGCAAGTTCACCCGGATCTCCGTCCGGAACCAACGGGATCACACCCTCGGCCGGCCGGCTGAGCCGACACGGCTGCTCGATACGGACTTCCACCCCGGTTCCGTCCACGCCGATGTTCAGGCTCACCGCCCAGTCGATACAGACCCGCACAATCCGGGTGTCCGGCATCGTGACAGACCACCGATCCGTGTGCTCAACAAGCTCCATGATCCCTGTTCTTCTGGCCAGAAGGTCCACCGGTAGCCTTCATCGATCGAAATGTGGGTGCTCGCGGGCGGACCCGGTTTTCCAGAGATGTCGACCGGTTGTCCGGTGGAGTTGTAGATCCGCACGTAGCCATAAGGGTACTTCTCGGTCGCATCCATCACCCGGATCATGTCCGCGTTTCCGATGGCGGCCGGCCGCTGGAACACGACCCCCTTCCCGTTGTCCGCGATCCGTGCGGTCCATCCTGATGGCACCGGCCGTGGAAGCTTGCTCGCCGCACGGCGGACCCTGTTGGTCAGGTTGGTCGGCACCTCATCGACCGAGCCGAAGGAGTTTTCCGTCCCGCCAGCGGAGAACCCGAGGGCGGCGAGATAGTCACGGAGGTGGCCGGCGGCCTGGACAAGGGTTGCCGAGGTCTCCTCGATGGCGGTGACCGCGCTGGCAAGGTGCACGGCTGCGCGGGCGAGTTCGGCGGAGCCACTGCCGTGGGCGACTGATGACACGAGAGTTGTCACCTCGGACAGCCCCGTCCGGACCGTCTCCACCTCGCCCGTCGGAAGCGCACGTATCACCCACTCGATACGCGCACGAACCTGCTCCAGGAGGGAACCCGTCACGTTCTCCTCCACAGATCCAACAGCGAGGCGGACTCATGGCCGCAGGGCGTCATCGGTTTTGGATATCGCCACAGATTTTTCAGGTGAGATGCCGGGGTCGGAACAGGCACTGATGGCGTGACACAGGGCCAGGTCTTCGGCGTCCTTGGCCCGTTGCAGTTCTTCGAGGTCGGGGATCGAGATGATGGCCACGACCGGGACACCGTCCTCGGTGAGCAGCACCGGCTCGTGCTGGTATCGGACCCAGTCCACCAACTCGCCGAACCGGATGGCAGCGTGTGCCAAGGGAATCTCGAACGTCATGTCGCCACGGTAGCCGTGGCTACCGTCATGGCCACGGCCCGGCGAATCGCGGGCAGTATGCGGCGAACGGTTCGTCGGTCTCGCGGCGGAAATGGTCCACGTGCGGACTCCGGCCACCGCGGTGGGCCGTGGCGCCATCGCGGCCACGGCCCACCGGAATGGTTAGGTCAGTCCGGGCGGTCCCGGATCAGGTTGCCTGGCCGCGGTAACCGACCGGGCCCTCGCCGGGGAACTGGGCCGCGCCCTGGAACCGCGCCCCGTCGTCGAAGAAGGTGATCGTCGCGTTGCCCGCCGGGCCCGCCCACGAGACCTGGGTCCCGGTCGCCGGCCGGCCGGTGCCGGGCACCACGGCGTGCCGGTTGCTGATCTCGATGGTCAGGTCGGAGTCGTCGTGCCAGCCCGCATCCGGGCCGCCCCACTGGATCTGGGTGCGATACCTCGCCATGTTTCGCTTCCCCTCTCGCAGCGCGCGCGTGATCACACGCGTGGTCGGCATGGCGCCGGAATCGGACGGGCCCGATCCGAACCGGCCCGTCAATACTGGTCAGGAGACACGCCGAGGTACCAGAGCCATCCAGGGGGACCCGATCACCCGGGCCGGTGATGCGTCACGACACTCCGTGGTGACCGACAATGTAGAAGGTGTCAGTATCTCCGACTTGCCGGAGTCACCTCACCGTTGGGGAAACACCGTGAAGTGGGTGATGTGTGCAGGGCGAACCGCGGTGAGGTGCCGTCGATCGATGGTCGCGATCTCGGTGATTCCCATACGCTCCGCGCAGGCCACCACTGATGCGTCGGCGGTGCCCAGCGGCAGGTCACGGTACCTTGCTACCAACTCGGCGATTCGCAACCAGTCGGACGGGTGCACCGGTTCCACTGCGAACGCGCCCGATGCGAGGTCACCAAGGAAACGTACCTCCGCCTCGGCCCCAAGTCGGGTACCGAGTAGGTAGGTAACCTCGGTCACCACCAGGGTTGGCACGATCAGCGGGCCGGGATGAGTCTCCAGAAGCTCAAGGCACGGTTCGTGGTATGCGTCATCCGCGTCCACGTACGCGTACAGAGGGCCCGCATCGACAACGATGCTTATCGGGACACCTCGCCGCGGAGAATTTCCTCGATGCGTGCGGAGATGTCGTGCCGCCCACTGCGACCGACCCCACCAGCGATCAGCCGACGTCGCCGGCCACCCTCGCGGGGAGGCTTGCCAGGCAGGTAAGCCTCGATCGCCTCCCTGGTCCAGTCGGACAGCGTCATACCGCGGCGGGCTGCCTCCTGGCGGACACGGGCGTCCACGTCATCAGGCAGTCTGACTGTGGTGCGTGACATGTATGCCAGCATACATTCGGAACACGTCGTTACGCCTCCGCAGATGGCGGTGACGAGACGTTGTCGGACCTTCGCTCACCGTCAACCCACCTCGGTGACGGCGTCGGCGAACTGGGCCGCGTACAGGCGGGCGTAGGCGCCACCGGCGGCCAACAGTTCGGCGTGGCTGCCCTCCTCGACGATCCGGCCCGACTCCATCACCAGGATCAGGTCGGCGTCCCGGATGGTGGACAGCCGGTGCGCGATGACGAAACTGGTCCGGCCCTGCCGCAGCGAGTTCATCGCCCGCTGGATCAACACCTCGGTGCGGGTGTCCACCGAACTGGTCGCCTCGTCCAGGATGAGGATCGCCGGCTCGGCCAGGAACGCCCGGGCGATGGTGATCAACTGCTTCTCCCCGACGCTGACCGAGGCGCCCTCGTCGTCCAGGACCGTGTCGTACCCGTCAGGCAGCGTGCGCACGAAGTGGTCCACGTGGGTGGCCCGGGCCGCCGCCACGATCCGTTCGTGCGGGGCGTCGGGCACCCCGTAGGCGATGTTCTCCGCGATCGTCCCGCCGAACAGCCAGGTGTCCTGCAACACCATCCCGGTCCTGGCCCGCAGGTCCTCCCGGGTCATCGCGGCGATGTCCACGCCATCCAGGGTGATCCGCCCGCCGGTGACCTCGTAGAACCGCATCAGCAGGTTGACCAGGGTGGTCTTGCCGGCGCCGGTCGGCCCGACGATGGCCACCGTCTGGCCCGGTTCGACCGTCAACGACAGGTGCTCGATCAGCGGGACGTCCGGGTGGTAGCGGAACGACACGTCCTGGAACTCCACCCGCCCCCGCACCTCGACCGGCCGGGCCGGTTCGACCGGGTCGGGTTCCTGTTCGCGCGCGTCGAGCAGTGCGAACACCCGCTCGGCGGAGGCCACCCCCGACTGCAACAGGTTCGCCATGCTGGCCACCTGGGACAGTGGCTGGCTGAACTGGCGGGAGTACTGGATGAACGCCTGCACCTCACCCAGCGACAGCGAGCCCGAGGCGACCCGCAGCGCGCCGACCACCGCGACCAGCACGTAGTTCAGGTTGCCGACGAACATCATCGCCGGCTGGATCAGTCCGGACATGAACTGGGCCCGGAAACTCGACCCGAACAGCGCGTCGTTGTGTTCGGTGAAGACCTGTTCGGCCTCCTCCCGGCGACCGAACACCCGCACCAGCGAGTGCCCGGTGTACATCTCCTCGATGTGCGCGTTGAGCCGGCCGGTGGTGGTCCACTGCGCCACGAACTGGGGTTGCGCTCGTCTGCCGATCGCTGTCGCGACGCCCACCGATAGCGGCACGGTCACCAGCGCGACCAACGCCAGCAGTGGGGAGATGATCACCATCATGGTGAGCACCCCGACGATGGTCAGCAGTGCGGTCAGGATCTGACCGAACGTCTGCTGCATCGACTGGGCCAGGTTGTCGACGTCGTTGGTGACCCGGCTGAGTACCTCCCCGCGCGGCTGACCATCGAAGTAACCCAGCGGTAGCCGGGCGAGTTTGTCCTGGGCCTGCCCACGCAGCCGGAACACCGACCGCTGCACGATGGTGGCGACCAACCTGCCCTGTACCAGGCCGAACACCGACGCGCCCAGATAGATGAGCAGCACGACCAGCAGTACCCGGCCGACCTGACCGAAGTCGATGCCGACCCCGGGCACCACGTCCATCGACTCGATCATGTCGGCCACGGTGCCCCGGCCCTGCGCGCGCAGCCCGGCGACCACCTCGGCCTTCGTGGTACCGGCCGGCAGTTGTCGACCGATGACGCCGGTGAAGATCAGGTCGGTGGCGTGCCCGAGGATCCGCGGGCCCAGCACGGACAGCGCCACCCCGGCCCCGGCCAGGGCCAGGGTCAGCGCCACCAGCCCGCGTTCCGGTCGAAGCGTGCCCAGCAGGCGGCGGCCCGAACCGCGGAAGTCCAGTGACCTCTCCGCCGGCATGCCCCCCATGAACGCACCCGGACCCCGCCGCATCCCGGCCCCCGGGCTCCGGCGT
>DATCWR010000247.1:0-29635 GCA_036566245.1 Mycobacteriales bacterium
GGCCGCGGCCAGGCGCTCGCGGGCCTCCTCGGCCCGCCGCCGAGCCCGCCGGCCACTGGCATGTTGGGACGAGGCGTTTCCGACCTCGCTCATCTGGTCGGCCATCAACCGCACGACCTCGGGCAACATCGGGGTGGTGGCCGCGTGGTCGAAGTAGGGCATGCCACTTAGCGTAAACGCGTCGGGGTCGGACCGCCCCGCCCACTCCGGTCGCCCCGCGGTCGACCGTCAACCCGCGACGGTCGGAACCGCCTGAACCCGCAGTCGGCCGGCCACCGCCACGCCCAACAGAGCCACCGCGGCCATGCCCAGGTCGATCACCACGACGGCCGGTGTGGTCGCCCCGGCGCCGGGCGTCAGCGCGGCCAACAGCACCCCGCCGGCCCCCACGCCGACCGCGCTGCACAGCAGGTCACAGATCTGCAACGCGGCGGAGTTCTGGCCACGTTCGTCCTTCTCGGACAGTTCCAGCAGCAACACCGACACGGTTGGCATGGCCAGCCCCATGCCGGTGCCGGCCACCGCCCACAGCGGTGCGGCCAGAATCCCGGGCGTGCCGGTGAACGCCACCAGGACCAACGATGCCGCACCGGCGGCGATCATGGCGCAGCCGACCCGGACCAGTCGGTACCGGGCCGCCCGTGACCGGCCCTGCCACCATGACCCGGCCGCCCAGCCCAGCGCGCTGAGGGTCAGCGGCACCCCGGCCGCGGACGGACCGTAGTCGTGCAGGTCGGTGAGGGTCAGCGGGACGAACGCCTCGACCCCGAAGAACGCCCCGGCCATGACGCCGCGGGCGGCCAGCGCGGCGGGCAGGCCACGCCGCGCCCGTACCGTTCCTGGGGGCAGCAGTCGGCGCAGCGCCGGAACGAGCAGCACGACGCCCACGACGAGTGGGAGCAGGCTGGCCACCCGCAGGTTCTGGCCGGCGAACTGCACCGCGGCCAGGCCGATCGCGGCCAACACCGCGAACGGGATCATGGTGCCCCGGGCCCGACGGGCCGACGGTGCCACCAGTTGGCGCAGTGTGGGCCACAGCAGGGCCAGGCCCAGCACGACGAACGGTGCCAGCCCCAGGAACACCAGCCGCCAGGTGAGGTGCTCGGTGAGCAGACCGGCCACCAACGGCCCGACCAGCGAGGGCACCACCCACGCCGCCGAGGCGAGCGCGAACACCCTGGGGTGCAGGGCGTCCGGGTACACCTCGGCGATCAGCACGTAGACACCGACGATCACCGCGCCGGCGCCCAGTCCCTGTACCACCCGGCCGGCCACGAACAGCGGCATGGACACCGCCGTGCCGGCCGTGACCAGGCCGACGGCGAAGACCCCCAGCCCGGCCAGCAGGGGATAACGCGGCCCGTACCGGTCGCTGAACTCGCCGGATGTGACCGTGCCGATCACGCTGGCGACCAGGAACGCGGTGAACGGCCAGCTGTAGTAGGCCAGCCCGTGCAGTTCACGGACGGCGGTGGGCATCGCGGTGGCCACCGCGATGGACTCGAACGCCGACAGCGTGATCACCAGCACCAGGCCGACGGTGCTGGCCCGCCAGCGCGGTGAGAACAGTCCCCCGACCGACGATGCCCCGACACCAACCGCAGTCACGTCCGGACCTTATCCGCCCGGCAGACCGACCTCGTGTCCAGGCAATCAGGCAGACCTCCGGGGGACACGGGCGCACCGTGTCGGGACGGCCGGACCCGGTGGTCAGCCGCGCCACCCTGCCGCCTCGCCGGGGCGGTACCCCGGCGAGGTCGGGCACAACCGATCTATCCCCGCCGCTTCTCGACCGCCTCGGCGGCCTGCGGCACCACGTTGAACAGGTCGCCGACCACCCCGAAGTCGGCCAGTTCGAAGATCGGTGCCTCGGGATCCTTGTTCACCGCGACGATGGTCTTGGAGGTCTGCATGCCGGCCCGGTGCTGGATGGCACCGGAGATGCCCACCGCGACGTAGAGCTGCGGGGACACGGTCACGCCGGTCTGCCCGACCTGGCTGGTGTGCGGATACCAGCCGGCGTCGGTGGCCGCCCGGGACGCGCCGACCGCACCGCCGAGGGCATCGGCGAGCCGTTCGACCACCGCGAAGTGCTCCGCGCCGCCGAGCCCACGGCCACCGGCGACCACCACCGACGCCTCGGTCAGCCCGGGCCGGCTGCTCCGTTCCTCGGTGACCCGTTCCACGATCCGGGCGCCCCGAGCCGCCTCGGACACGGTGGCGTCGACAACCTGTTCCTGGCCGGCGCCGGCATGCTGCTCGGGGGTGAACGAGTTGGGTCGAACCGTGATGAACGGCGTGCCGGTGCTCACCCGGGAGGTGACCACGATGGCGCCACCGAAAATGTTCTGGGTGGCGGTGGGCCCGTCGGCGCCAGCCTCCAGGCCGACCGCATCGGTGAGCAGGCCACCACCGGTACGCACCGCGGCCCGGGCCGCGATCTCCTTGCCGTCGGTGCTGGAGGCCACCAGCACGGCGGCCGGGGAGGACTCCGCCACGATCCGGGCCAGCACCTCCGCCCTGGGCGCCACCAGGTAACCGTCCAGTTCGTCGGACTCCCCGACGTACACCTTCTCCGCGCCGTGACCGGCCAGGGTGTCGTGTAGCGCGGCCGCGGTACCCGGCGCACCCAACACCACCGCGGCGGGTTCGCCGAGCGAGCGGGCCGCGGTCAACAGTTCCAGGGTGACCTTCTTGGCCACCGGACCGTCGGGGCCGGCGGTGTGTTCGACCAGGACGAGGACTTCTGCCATGTCGGTACGGACCAACCCTTCGCTCAGACGAGCTTCTGCGACGCGAGGAACTCGACCAGCCTGACGCCGCCGTCGCCCTCGTCCTTGACGATCTGACCGGCCTGCCTGGGCGGCCGGACGGTGAACTCCACCACCTGGCTGGTCGCTCCGGCCAGCCCCACCTGGCCGGCCTCGAGGCCCAGGTCGGCGATGCCCAGGGTCACCACGGGCTTGGACTTGGCGGCCATGATGCCCTTGAACGACGGGTAGCGCGGTTCGTTGATCTTCTCGACCACGCTGAGTACCGCGGGCAGTGCCCCGGCCACCACGTCGTAGCCGTCCTCGGTCTGCCGTTCGATGGTGACGGTGCCGTCAGCGACGGTGACCTTGCGGGCCCGGGACAACTGCGGCACGCCCAGCAGCTCGGACAGCATCGCCGGCATGGCCGCGACCCGCGCGTCGGTCGACTCCGAACCGGTGATGACCATGTCCCACTCGAGGGTGCCGATCGCCCTGGCAAGCACCTGGGCGGTGGTCGGCGCACACGAGCCGGCGAGTGCCTCGTCGGTGACGTGCACCGCCCGGTCGGCCCCCATGGACAGTGCCTTGCGGATGCTCTCGGAGGTGCGCGCAGGTCCCATGGACAGCACGGTGACCTCGCCGCCGTGGGCTTCCTTGAGGCGAAGCGCCTCCTCCACGGCGTACTCGTCCAGTTCGTTGATGACCGCGTCGACGGAGTCGCGGTCCAGCGTCTTGTCGGTGTCGGTTAGCCTGCGTTCGGCCCAGGTGTCGGGCACCTGCTTGACCAGGACGACGATGTTCATGAGTCGGCGCGACCTTCCGTTGTGGTGCTGGGCCGGCACCTGCGGGCGGGTGCCGGCGCGACTGGGGTGAGTCGTCGACCGACCTGGACCGCAGGATGCTCCTGGCCTGATTGTGCCCAGGTTACCCGTCAGTAGAAAGCCCACCCGCCGAGCCGCGGTATGAGACATGTCACCCGGATGATCTCGGCCGGGTACCGGTGACCTGCCCGGGTTCTGGCATCGGTCAACGAAGATCCAAATCGACCTTTTTGCACTGACAGTGCGCTATAGTCCTGCCAACGTGTGTGAGATACGCCATGGTCGGCCGTGGCGGACCGCCATACCGCGGGTCCGGACCCGGCAGTAGCGGAGGGGCGATGGGTCCGGCGCAGACGCCCGCACTGGTCGCCGAGGGCATCACGGTCAGGTTCGGTGGCCTGACCGCCCTGGACGAGGTCTCCCTGTCGGTACCCGCCGGCGACGTGGTCGGGGTGATCGGACCGAACGGGGCCGGCAAGACCACGCTGTTCAACGTCGTGTGTGGGTTCGTCCGGCCCACCGCGGGCACCCTGACCCTGCACGGCCGGTCGTTACGTCGCCACCACCCCCACCAGCTCGCCCGGCTGGGCATCGCCCGAACCCTGCAGGGGCTCGGCCTCTTCCCGAACCTGTCCGTGCTGGACAACGTCACCGCCGGCGCCGGCCGCCACGCCAGGACCGGCTTCGGCTCTGCCCTGCTGGGGCTGCCCCGCTCGGACACCGAGGAACGCCGGCTGCGGGAACGGTCGCGGCAGATACTGGCCGACCTGGGCGCCGACGGCTACGCCACCCGGCTGCCCGGTGAGCTGCCCTACGGCATCGCCAAACGGGTCGCCCTGGCCCGGGCGTTGGTCGCCGAACCGGACCTGCTGCTGCTCGACGAACCGGCCGGCGGACTGTCCGCCCAGGAGATCGACGAACTCGGCGAACTGGTCACCACCCGGCTGCGCGGGCGGCTGTCGGTGCTGCTGGTCGAGCACCACATGGACCTGGTCACCACGGTGTGCGACAGCGTCGTGGTGCTGGACTTCGGCCGGGTCATCGCCACCGGCACGCCAGCGCAGGTCAGGGCCGAACCCAGGGTCGCCGAGGCGTACCTGGGAGAAGATGTCCGGGAGGTCAGGGGCGATGCTTGACATCACCGACCTCACCGCCAGCTACGGCGCGGTACGGGCCCTGGACGGGGTCTCGCTGACCGTCGAGGAGGGCAGCATCACCGCGGTGCTCGGCGCCAACGGTGCCGGCAAGACCACGTTGTTGCGCACCGTCAACGGCCTGGTCCGACCCACCGCCGGCCAGATCCGGTTCGGCGGACGGGACCTGACCACCCTGCCGGTGGAGGACGTGGTCCGGTTGGGCCTGGCGCACGTGCCCGAGGGACGCGGTGTCATCGCCGAACTCACCGTCGAGGAGAACCTGCGACTGGGTGCGCTGTGGCGCCGCGACCGGGCCGACCGGGCCGCCGCCGCGCGCGAGGTGTTCGAGATGTTCCCCCCGTTGGCCCAACGACGTCGCCGCCTGGCCAGCACACTGTCCGGTGGGGAGAGACAGATGCTCGCCATCGGACGGGCCCTGATGAGCCGGCCGACGATGCTGCTCCTCGACGAACCGTCGCTGGGCCTGGCCCCGCGGATCACCGCGCAACTGATGGCGCTGCTACGCGACCTGCGCGACCGCACCGGGGTGTCCGTGCTGTTGGTGGAGCAGAACGCCCGCAGCGCACTGTCCATTGCCGACCGCGGCGTGGTACTGGCGCTGGGTCGGGTGGTGGCCCAGGACGACGCGGCCGCGCTGGCCGGGGACGAGTCACTGCGGCATGCCTACCTGGGTTTCTGAGTTCTGGCGGTCTGGTGCGGTGCGACCGGGGTGGGAGGACGGTGACCGGTGAGCCGGTTCTGGGACCTGACACTGGGCGGGATCAGTAGCGGGGCGATCTTCGCCGCCGTCGCGCTGTCGCTGGTGTTGATCTGGCGGGCCACCCGGGTGGTGAACTTCGCCCAGGGTGGGATGGCCATGGTGACCACCTTCGTCGCCTACGAGGTGATCTCACGTACCGGCTCGTACTGGCTCGGCTTCGGTGTCGCGCTGGTGTCCGGCCTGGTACTCGGCGCGGTGGTGGAACGAACCCTGATCCGACCCGTCGAGCGCAAACCCCCGCTCAACGCGGTGATCGTCACCCTGGGGCTGCTGGTACTGCTGGAGGCGCTGGCCGGCATGGTGTGGGGTGTCACGCCACGGTCGTTCCCGTACGCGTTCGACCTGCGGGGCACGTTCTCGCCGTCGGACGCCTTCGCCGTGCTGTCGGTGGCCGGCGCGGCCCTGCTGTTGCTGTTGCTGTTCCAGGCCACCGCGACCGGTCTGCGGATGCGCGCGGCGGCGTTCGAACCCGAGGTCGCCCGACTGCTGGGGGTGCGGGTTGGTCGGGTGCTCACCCTGGGGTGGGCGCTGGCCGCGGTGGCCGGGTCACTGGCCGGGATGCTGGCCGGCCCACCGTTCATCTCACCGACCGGGATGGACGCGCTGTTGGTGTTCGGGTTCACCGCCGCGGTCATCGGTGGACTGGAGTCTCCGGCCGGAGCCGTCCTGGGTGGACTGGTACTCGGCCTGGTGTTGTCCTACGTGTCCGGATACGTGGGAGCAGACATGGTCGCCTTCGGGGCACTGGTGATCCTGGTCGCGGTACTGATGGTGCGGCCGAACGGTGTGTTCGGCCGGTCCGGAACCCGGCGGGTGTAGCGATGACCGAACCAACAACCCGCCGGTGGACCGGACTGCGCGGCCACACCCTGCTACGGCACCTGGTGCTGGCCGCCGTGGCGGGCCTGCTGCTGTACCTGCTGACCGGTTCGGTGAGCGCGTTCACCGACACCAGGATCGCCTCGGTCGCCTACTCGTTCGTCGCGGTGGCCGGGTTGACCGTGCTGGTCGGCCTCAACGGTCAGATCTCACTGGGCCACGGCGCGCTGATGGCCGTGGGCGCGTACACCTTCGCGCTGCTGCGGCTGCACCAACCCGACTGGCCGTTCTGGGTCGACCTGGTCGCCTCGGCCGTGGTCACCGCCGTGGTGGGCACGCCGGTCGGCATCGCCGCGGCCCGGCTGCGCGGCCCGTACCTGGCCGGCGCGACACTCGCCCTGGCGGTCGGCCTACCGTCGTTGGCCACCCGGTACGACGGCCTGTTCGGCGGGGGCAACGGGCTGATCTTCGACGCCGGGTCGGCGCCGGCCGCGCTCGGCACCGACCTCACGTTGGAACGGTGGCAGGCGTTGGTGTGCTGCCTGGCCGCCCTGGTCACCGCGGTGCTGTTGGCCAACCTGACCGGCAGCCGGGTCGGCCGCGACCTACGCGCGGTACGCGACGACGAGGTGGCCGCGGCACTGGCCGGGATCAACGTGGCCCGCACCCAGGTCATCGCGTTCGTGGTCAGCGCGGCCTGCGCCGGGTTGGCCGGTGGACTGCTGGCGTTCACCCTGGGTACCGCCGCACCCGGATCGTTCCAACTCACCCTGTCGGTGAGCCTGCTCGCGGTGGTCGTCCTCGGCGGCCTGGGCAGCCTCACCGGTGCGTTCTGGGGCGCCCTGGTGATGGTCTACCTGCCGGCCTGGTCCGACGACCTGGCCGGGCGGTTCGAACTGTCCACCAACGTGCAGAACAACCTTCCCCTCGCGGTGTACGGCGCCATCCTGATCATCGTGATGCTCCTGTTCCCCCGAGGAATCCAGGGCGGTCTGGACCGGTTGGCCGGTGCCGGTTCACGCCTGCTCACCCGTCGTACCGTCCCCGATCCGCCGCCGGCGCCCGAGGACGGTCGCCAGTCCACACTGTGAGGAGACAGCCATGAGGGGTTCCAGAAGGGCGTTGCGGGTGGCGGCCGCCGTGTCGGTGGCGGCCATGGTGGCCACCTCCTGCGGCGGCAGCGGCAGCTCGGACTCGTCCACCCCCGGGGTCACCAAGGACACCGTGACGATCGGCAGCCACCAGCCGCTGACCGGCCCGGCCGCCCCCGGGTACAGCGAGATCGCCCCGGCCGCCAACGCGATGTTCCGGTACATCAACGACAACGGCGGGATCCACGGGCGGCAGATCAAGTTCATCTACAAGGACGACGGGTACAACCCGACCCAGACCGTCAGTGTGGTCAAGGAACTCGTGCTCAAGGACAACGTCTTCGCGATGTTCAACGGCCTGGGCACACCCACGCACGAGAAGGTGCTCACCTTCCTGGACCAACACAAGGTGCCCGACCTGTTCGTCGCCTCGGGCTCACGCGCGTGGAACCAACCCGACAAGTTCAAGAACACCTTCGGCTGGCAGCCCGACTACACCGTCGAGGGCAAGATTCTGGGCAGTTACGTGACCAAGACGTTCCCCGGCGCCAAGGTCGGTTACCTGCTGCAGAACGACGACTTCGGCACCGACGGCGCCAAGGGGCTGGACGCCTACATCGACGCCGACAGCGTGGTGTCCCGGCAGACCTACGAGTCGAGCAACTCCAACATCGGCCCGCAGATCGCCGCGATGAAGGACGCCGGCGTCGAGGTGATGGTGTGTGAGTGCATTCCGGCCTTCACCGCGCTGGCCATCCTGGCCGGTCTCAAGATCGACTTCCATCCACGAATGGTGGTCAGTAACGTCGGGTCGGACCCCACCACGTTGTCCGGGCTGCTGGAGTCCTTCGCCAAGAAGGGCGGGGCGAGCGTGTCGGGTAACGACCTGATCCAGGGCATCATCACCGACGGGTACCTGCCCGCCACCGGCGACACGACCAACTCCTGGATCTCCCTGTTCCGCAAGGTGCACGACAAGTACGTGCCGGACCTGCCCTTCGACGGCAACGTCGAGTACGGCATGGCCGCCGCCTACACGTTCGCCCAGGTTCTCGAGGCCGCGGGCGAGAACCCAACCCGGGCCAGCCTGGTCGCGGCGGTGGAGAAGGGCGGGTTCACCGGCCCGGGACTGGTGCCGTTCCGCTACTCCACGACCGACCACTCCGGATACACCGGAGCCCGGGTCGGCGTCATCGCCGGCGAGACCGTCACCCCGCTGGGGCCACCACAGACCACCGACGACGGTACCGGTCCTCTGAAGACCTACACCGCCGCGCAGCCCGCGGTGGGTGACGACGGAATACTGAAGCCCTGACAATCCCGGGGCCCGGTCGGGTGGATACCGACCGGGCCCCACTACGCTCGCGGGCAGACGCACTGAGGAGGCGCGGGTGCACGTGGCGATCGCGGTCACCGGGGAACATCCCAACGACGAACTGCCATCGTTACGTTGCTGGCTGGCTGGTGACGACGACCTGACCGGGCTTGTCGATACCACCCGGCCGGTCGGTTCCGGTGCGGACGACACCATCGCGGTCAACCTGGACCGACCCGGTGCGACGGCGGCGTTGGCCGACTCACTGGTGTCCTGGATCCGGGACCGTGACCGTGACCATGACGCGGTGTACGAGGTACGCCGGTCGGACGCCGTGTCGGTACGGGTCTCGGCGCGGCGGGTGCGGGCCACCGGTGGGGCGATGGTGCGCGACCTGATCGCCGAACTGTGCCGGTCGACCGCGGTCGGCGATTCCGACGGCGACATCGATCCCACCCGGACCGCGACCGCCTCGGGTCCGCGTTAGCCCGCATCGACGCGCGAGGGTCTCGAATCAGGCCCACGGCCCCGGGCATTGTGTGAGTAGGCTCGGGTCACCCCCGGCCGTCGGGCCGTGCTTCCCCTTCACTCGTTCTGAATGAGGCGAGTTCATCATGTCTGATCTGCCGCAGCAGTCCGCCTTTCCCAACGGTCCGGTGAACCCGTACGCCGGACCGCCGATGCCGATGCCGCCCGGAACACCTCCGCCACCGCCCGGTATGCCGCCGGTTGGATTTCCCCCGCCCGGCGTGCCCGGTGGCGCCCCGGTAGCCTCGGGGCTGGCCATGAAACGGCGTCACCCGGTCGCCGTCTGGTTGGGACTGCCGCTGATCACCCTCGGCATCTACAGCCTGGTCTGGTACTACAAGGTGCACCGCGAGATGCGGGACTTCGACCGGCGCCGTTCGATCAACCCGGCCGGCTCGCTGCTCACCATCATGTTCGGCTGGATCGTGATCGTGCCGCCGTACGTGTCCTACTACAACACCGGCGATCGCATCCGCAACACACAGCGGGCCGCCGGCCTCCAGCCCACGTGCAGCCCGGTCGTGGGCCTGCTGCTGATGCTGGTGTTCGGCCTGGGCACGCTGTACTACCAGTCCGAACTCAACAAGGTGGTGGAACGCTACCCGGGTGCCGCACCCGGCGTGATGGTTCCACTCTTCGCCTGACCGCCACCGACCCCGAACACGGCTGGTGGGTGGGGCTTCCCCACGGAAACCCCCACCCACCAGGCCACCGACGCGGATCTCCCGCCGATGGTGGGAGCGCGCCCTACACCGGCAGGTGGTAACCGGAGGCCAGGTTGAGTCCGGCCGCGACGGTCAGGTACATCAACCAGATACCCAGGACCACGTGAACCAGGCCGAGCAGGCGCTCGGCGGACCTGACGCCGATGCTCAGGAAGAAGTCCGCGACGTAGACCAGGGCAAGACCGACGAACAGCAGGCCGACCGGCCAGCCGCCGGCCTTGAAGAAGACGATGGCGCCCAGGACCGACAGCACGGTGAACGCCACGGACATGCCGGCGTTCGGACGGGAGTCGTTCCCACGCAGGCGGTTCCATCCCAGCGCGAACCAGTGGATGCCGTACGCGGAGAACGCCAGAGCCGCCATGTAGAGCGGTGGATCGGTGAAGACCTGTAACCACGTCAGGCCGACGAACAGGATGACGCCAGTCATGAACTGACAGAAGCCTGGCATCCAGATCGCCCAGACACCACTGGACCGGTCGACGCTCTCGTCGCGCCTGGGCCAGCCGAACAGTTCCTGCGGACCCCAGATGAGGTAACCGGTGCCGAGACCGAAGAAGCCAAGTGCGATAGGGACGAAGGCCGATGTGCTGAACTCGACGGGCATGAGCCGCCTCTTCTCAGTCGGTTCCTACCGTAATCATGATGAACATCATTTAGACCGTAGTTGATCTGTTGTCAACGAAAATCACGCACGCGACGAGAATCCAACACCGCTCAAGACCAATTAGTATGACCAAAGGCGATCGTCGCGACTCCCACGCCGTCGGGGTAGCACCGCGAGGTCAACACCGTGATCGTCGCTGTGACGATCAGTCGAGACCGCGGGGAAACCCGAGGCGGTGGCGGTCGCCCCGGCGCCGGCACCGACCGGCCAGGTAGGTTTGCCGGCATGACCATGGCGTTTCGGGGCGCCAACCGCCGGACAGCGGAGGTGGACAGCATTTCGGAAAGCCACGTTCTCACCCTCACCGGCGAACGAACGCTCCCTCATCTCCGGGAGGAGAACTACTGGTTCCGTCGGCACGAGGTGGCCTACCTGGCGGTAACCGACCCGGCGGTGTCGCACCATGCCGTGCCGGTGCCCGGTCCGAACACGACCGTGCTGGACGCGGGCTGTGGTGAGGGGTACGGCGCACAACTACTGACCAGAACAGCCCGTCAGGTGGTCGCGGTCGACTGCGACCCGACCGTCACCGGGCACGTCTCGGCCGGTTATCCCGACCTGACCGTGCTGCGGGCCAACCTGGTGGCACTGCCGCTGGGTGACGCGACGGTGGACCTGGTGGTGTCGCTCCAGGTGATCGAACACCTGTGGGACCAGTCGGCGTTCCTGGCCGAGTGCGCGCGGGTACTGCGCCCGGGCGGCGCCCTGGTGGTCAGTACGCCGAACCGGTTGACCTTCTCCCCCGGTCGGGACACTCCACTGAATCCCTTCCACACCCGGGAGTTGACCGCGGCCGAACTGACCGACCTGCTGACCCGGGCGGGGCTGCGGGTGCACCGGATGCTCGGGGTCAGACACGGCAGCAGGTTGCGCGACCTGGACCGCCGACACGGTGGGCTGGTGGCCGCCCAACTGGCCACCCCCGCGTCCGACTGGCCGGCCGCCCTCCGCCAGGCCGTCGTGTCGGTGACAGCACGGGACTTCACCCTCGACGAGCACGACCTCGACACCAGCCTGGACCTGTTCGCGGTCGCCACCCTGCCCCGATGACCGGGCGCGAACCGGTCGGCACGTTCTGCCTGGTGCTGCACACCCACCTGCCCTGGCTGGCCCACGCCGGTGCCTGGCCGGTGGGCGAGGAATGGTTCCACCAGGCATTCACCCAGTCCTGGCAACGGGTGGTGACCACCCTGGAAGGGCTTGCCGCGCAGGGTCGACGCGACCAGGTCACGCTGGGCGTGACACCGGTGGTCGCCGCGATGCTGGATGATCCCTACCTGCTGCGCGAGCTGCACACCTGGGCTGGCTTCTGGCAGGTCCGCGCCGAGGGTCTGGCCGCCCGTTCCCAACCGCACCTGCGGGAGCTGGCCAGCTACGAGTTCCGGGCCGCGACCCGATGTCTGTCCGATCTGGAGTCGCGCTGGCTGGGTGGCGGTTCGGGGGTGCTGCGGCGGCTGGCCGACTCCGGCGCGGTCGAAGTTCTGGGTGGTCCGGCCACCCACCCGTTCCAACCGCTGCTGGAGCCACGGGTGGCCGCACTGCAACTGCGCACCGGACTGGACGACGCCCGACTGCGGTTCGGCCGGTCCGTGAACGGAATCTGGGCACCCGAGTGCGGGTACACGCCCGGCCTGGAACGCCTGTACGCCGGCCACGGGGTCGGTTACTTCCTGGTGGACGGACCGGCGCTGCACGGCGACACCGCGGCGGCCCGACTGGTCGGCGACTCGGACGTGGCCTGCTTCGGGCGGGACCTGTCGGTCACCTACCGGGTGTGGTCACCCCGGTCCGGCTATCCCGGTGCCGGTGAGTACCGGGACTTCCACACCTTCGACCATTCCTCCGGCTTCCGCCCGGCCCGGGTGACCTCCCGACAGACCCCACCGGAACGCAAGCGGCCCTGGGATCCGGTGCGAGCCCGGGCCGCGGTGCGGCGGGATGCCGCCGACTTCGTCGAGACGGTGCGCCGCAGGCTGGGTGAACTGTCCGAACGGAACGGGCGACCGGCGGTGGTGGTGGCCGCCTACGACACCGAACTGTTCGGGCACTGGTGGCACGAGGGCCCGTGGTGGTTGGACCGGGTGTTGCGGGCGTTGCCCGAGGCCGGGGTGCGGGTGAGCACACTGGGTGGCGCGTTGGCCGCCGGGCATCTGGCCGGTCGGACCGACCTGGACCGCTGTTCGTGGGGCTCGGGCAAGGACTGGCGGGTCTGGGACAACCCCGCGGTGGCCGACCTGGTCGCCGAGTCGACCCGGGTCCAACAGCGGCTCATATCCACTGTGGACAAACAGGTTGCCGCGGCCCGGAACCCGGTGCTCGACCAACTGGTGCGGGAGGCGTTCCTGGTGACCTCCAGCGACTGGGCGTTCATGGTCACCAAGGACAGCGCCGCCGGTTACGCCCGTGACCGGGCCGCCACCCACACCGCCCGGTTCCACCGGTTGGCTGACCTGCTCGACACCGGTGACCAGCAGGCCGCCGTCTACGCCGCACAACTGCGCGCCACCGACGGCCCGTTCGGCCACCTCGACGCCCGCCTGCTCTGACCCGGCGGTTGTCCGAACCTCCGGTGACCACAGCCCCGGGCGTCGGTTAGCCTGCGGCCATGAACCCTCGGATCCGCGCCTGGTGTGACCTGTACGTCCCCACTGCCCGCGAGTACGCCGGCCTGCACGAGTACGACGGCAGGGTGCAGGACCTGTCCACCGACGGAGTGCGCGCCGGGCTGGCCGCGCTGGGCGGTGAACCGTTGGACGACCCGCACGACGAGGCACACCTGGCCGCGTTCGAGCAGTCCGCCCGGGTGTGGTGGGGCGAGTATCAGGCGCACCGCCGCAACCCACTGGTACACGCGATGAACCTCGACCTGGCCTGCTACGACCGGGACTACGCACCCGAACCAGAGCGGGCCGCGGCCCGGGCCCGCCACCTCGCCGCCTTCCCCGACGGCGTGGACATGGCAGTGTCTACTCTGGACGCGGTGCCCGGCCCGGTGGCCGAGGCCACCCTGGGTGCCGTGCAGGGTCTGGCCGCCGGCCTGGTCCCCGGACGTGGTGATACCGAGGATGCCGCGCTGGCCGCACACGCCCGTCTGGTCGCCCACCTGCGTCGGGCCGCGAGCGAGGGTGACCCGAACACCGCGATGGGTGCCGACCTGCTCGCCCGGCTGCTCGGTGCGTCCGAGGCGACCACGGTGGACCTGACCGAGTTGGCCGCCCAGGCCGACTCCGAACGGGACCGGTTGCGCGCGATGTTGGAGAACGCCTGTGCCCGGATCTCGCCGGGAACACCGGTGGCCGAGGTGGTGCGCGACCTGCTCGCCGACCACCCGGGCATCGACGGTGTGCTGACCGAGGCGCGTGCGCTCACCGAGGAGGTCATCGCCTGGACCCGTGAGCAGGACCTGGTGCCCTACCACGGCGGCACCTGTCTGGTCGGACCCGCACCCGAATCACGCCGGTGGGCGATGGCGATGATGGCACCCGCGGCCCCCGGTGAGCCGGACGGACCGTCCTGGTACCACGTCACCCCACCGGAACCGGACTGGCCGGCCGAGGCGCAGCGGGAGTGGTTGCAGGTGTTCAGCCGCACCACACTGCCGGCGATCACCGTGCACGAGGTCGCACCCGGACACTTCTCGCACGGCGTCGCGCTGCGGCACGCGCCGACCGAGGTACGCCGAACGCTGTTCAGCGAGTCCTTCGTGGAGGGTTGGGCACACTACGTCGAGGAGGTTGCGGTGGAGGAGGGATTCCACCGTGACGACCCACGTTTCGCGGTGGGCATGGCCATCGAGGCACTGGTGCGGGTGACCCGGCTGGCCTGTTCCATCGGTCTACACAGCGGCACCATGACGGTCGAGCAGGCCACCGCGCGGTTCGTCCACGACGCGTTCCTGGCCGGCCCGGCCGCACTGTCCGAGGCCAGGCGCGGCACGTTCGACCCGACCTACGGTCGTTACACCTGGGGCAAGTTGGCGATCCGTGCCGCGCGGGACCGGGCCCGGGCCGCCTGGGGTGAGGAGTTCTCCCTGTCCCGGTTCCATCGGGCGCTGCTGGACCTGGGCGCACCGCCGTTGGGTCTGCTCGACACCGCCGTGCACAGCGGTTGAGTTAGCGACCACGATGGGGCGGCGCCGGTGGGAATCCGGGCGGGCACACGCACCATGCCCCCGGCGCCCTATAGTCCCCGCATGCGACGTGGCGAACCCACAGGTTCGAACCCGCGGCTCACCGGAGATGCGGTACGGCAGGTCCGGTTCGGCAAGCCACCGTTCGGCCGGCGCGGGTACGACGGGGACGAGGTGGACCGCTTCCTGGACCTGCTCGCGCAGGCACTGTCGGCCCGCCCGGGCGGGTCCCGGCTGACCTCCTCGGACGTGCACAACGTGGCGTTCCGCAAGCCGCCGATCGGCCGGCGCGGGTACGACGAGGACGAGGTCGACGCATTCCTCGACCTGGCCGAGTCGGAACTGGCGTCCCGCGAGATGAATGGTCCGCCCGCTGCCGCGGTCCGTGCCGGGACGGCCCGCCCGGCCACGCCGGCCGACATCGTGCACGCCATCTGGCAACGCACCCAGGCCCGTGACTGGCACGGGGTGGCCGACCTGATCGACCCGGGATTCGTGTGCGAGTGGCCCGAGTCGCGCGAGCGGTTCATGGGCCGTGAGGCGTGGATCACGATGAACGTGAACTACCCCAGCAACTGGAGCATCGCCGTGGACGCCATCATCGCCCAGGAGGACATGGTGGCCTCCCTGGTCCGGGTGACCGACGAGAACGGCGTCTACCACGCCTCGTCGTTCTGGACCATCCGGGACGGTAGGGCGGCCCGACTCACCGAGTACTACGTACGCGAGGGTTCTGCCGCACCGGCGGAGTGGCGCACCCGGTGGTCCCAGCAGTATTGAGTGGATGTCTCCGTGCCGTCGCCGGTGGCGTGTTGCCGCCTGTGGAGGCAAAGCTCCCGACTGGACAGGGGGGCGATGCGCTCCGAGCGCCCTGGATCGGCACGGTTCCGGTGATCGACCCACGTTCGGTCCGGGGAATCTGCTCTGGCAGCATGGTGCGGTCATGCGTGTGCTGATGCTGTCCTGGGAGTACCCACCGGTGGTGGTCGGCGGTCTAGGCCGGCACGTGCACGCACTGGCCGAGGCGCTCGCCGCGACCGGTCACGAGGTCACCGTGGTCAGCAGGTGGGCCGAGGGCGCCTCGTACGACGAGGTGGTGAACGGGGTCCGGGTGGTGCGGGTGCCCGAGGACCCGCCGGTCTTCCCGTTCGAGACCGAACTGCTGGCCTGGACGATGGCGTTCAACCACGCACTGTCCCGGGCCGCGTTGCGGGTGGCCGAACAGACCCCGCCAGACGTCATCCACGCGCATGACTGGTTGGTCGCCCACGCCGCCATCACCGTCAAGCACCACACCTCGGCACCGCTGGTCGCCACCATCCACGCGACCGAGGCCGGCCGGCACCAGGGTTGGCTGCCGAACTCGACGAACCGGGCGATCCACTCGGTGGAGTGGTGGCTCACCTACCAGGCCCGGCGGGTGGTGACCTGTTCGTCGTACATGCGCTGGGAGGTCACCCGACTGTTCGACCTGCCACCGGACAAGGTGGACGTGGTGCCGAACGGGGTGGCCATGGACCGGTGGCGGGCCAATCCCGACCAGGTGGCCCAGACCCGCGCACGGATTCTGGGTGAACCGGCCGGGTCGACCGCGCCGCCCGGGCCGCTGGTCCTGTTCGCTGGCAGACTGGTGTACGAGAAGGGAGTACACGACCTGCTGCGGGCGATGCCCAGGCTGCGCCGACGGCACCGGGGAATCCGACTGGTGGTGGCCGGCGAGGGACCGCACGACGCCGCCCTCCGTGAACAGGCCCAGGCCCTACGGTTGGGCCGCTCGGTCACCTTCGCGGGATTCCTGGCCGAGCCGGACCTGGCCGCACTGGCCGCCGCCGCCGACTGCGCGGTTGTGCCGTCGATCTATGAGCCGTTCGGCATGGTGGCCCTGGAGGCGGCCGCAGCGGGCACCCCGCTGGTGGTGACCGACGTGGGTGGGCTGCGCGAGTTCGTCGAACACGGCATCACCGGGCTGCGGTTCTCCGCCGGTGACGTGGCCGGGTTGGCCGACGCGGTGAGTTCGGTACTGCGCGACGAGGTGCTTGCGCGGCGGTTGACCCGCCAGGCGCGCACGGTGCTCGGACGCGACTACGCCTGGCCCCGGGTGGCCGACCAGGTCACCGACAGTTACCTGCGGGCCGGCCGGGAGGAGCGCGCCCTACAGAGCGGTCTGGTCAGCCGGACACCCCGTTCGATGGTGCTGCGGGACGGCAACCTGCTGACCGGCGAGTCCTCCTGACCGAAGCGTCGGTGTCCGGCGCCGATGGCGCGACAGGTGAGCGCCGGGTCGCCCGAACGGCCTGGTCACCAACACCATCTCCGGACGGGGGGTACCGAACCGGGCGCGGCGTTGGTCGGGTATCGCCGAGGTACTGGTCAGGGCCGCCGAAGTGTGATCGGGTGGCCCTGTGCTGGATGTCGACCTCCTCATCATCGGCGCCGGACCGACCGGGCTGTACGGCGCCTACTACGCCGGATTCCGCGGTTTTCGAACCGCCGTGGTGGATTCCCTTCCCGAGGCTGGTGGCCAGGTGACGGCCATGTATCCGGAGAAGATGATCTTCGACGTGGCCGGTTTCCCGGCCATCCGGGGGCGGGAACTGGTCGAACAGCTCGTCGAGCAGGCCGGGCAGTTCTCCCCGCACTACCTGCTCGGCGAGGGTGCCGAACGGCTGGAACGGCTCGACGACGGCAGCATGGTGGTACAGACGACGGCCGGCACCAGGGTGCAGTGCCGGGCGATCGTGATCACCGGTGGGCTGGGCACCTTCACCCCACGCCCGCTACCGGCTGGCAGTGACTGGCTGGGCAGGGGCCTGACCTACTTCGTCACCAGACTGGCCGAACACGAGGCCCGTGACGTGGTGATCGTCGGTGGTGGGGACAGCGCGTTCGACTGGGCGTTGAACCTGCACCCGCTGGCCCGTTCGGTCACCCTGGTGCACCGGCGGGACCGGTTCCGGGCACACGAGCACACCGTGCGCCAGGTGACCGATCTGGGCGTGCCCATCCTCACCTTCCACGAGATCGAGGAGATCACCGGGACCGACCGGGTGGAGAAGGTGGTCGTGCGACACACCCGCAGCGGTGAGACGGTCACCCTGCCGGCGCAGACGGTGATCGCCGCGCTCGGGTTCACCGCCGACCTGGGGCCGCTCACCGGCTGGGGTCTAACCCTGGAGCGCAAGCAGATCCTGGTGGACACCACCATGGCCACCAACCTGCCCGGAGTCTTCGCGGCCGGCGACATCACCGAGTATCCGGGCAAGGTGCGACTCATCTCGGTGGGATTCGGCGAGGCGGCCACCGCGGTGAACAACGCGGCGGTCGTGATCGATCCGTCCGCGCACGTCTTCCCGGGTCACTCCTCGGCCGCCGGGTAGACAACCAACCGTCCGGAACCCGGTCAGTCCCACTCACCGGTGGCCAGAAACCAGCGCAGGGTGCGGGTGTACGGAACCGGGTCCAGGCCCTGGGCGGCCACCCAGGCGTCGTTGTAGTAGGTCTGCGCGTACCGCTCACCGCCGTCGCAGAGCAGGGTGACCACGCTGCCCTGCTGTCCGGCCGCGCGCATCCCGGCCACGACCAGCAGGGCGCCCCACAGGTTGGTGCCGGTCGAACCGCCGGCCCGCCGTCCGGTCAGTTCGGCCAGCAGCCGCATGGCCGCGATCGACGCGGCATCGGGAACCCGGATCATCCGGTCGATGACCGTGGGCAGGAAACTCGGCTCGCATCGCTGCCGGCCGATACCCTCGATGCGCGAACCGCGATCGGTCCGGTTGGTCAGGTCGCCGGACAACCAGCCGTCGAAGAACGCCGAGTTCTCCGGGTCGACCACGCACATCCGGGTGGCGTGCCGGCGGTAGCGTACGTACCGGCCAATGGTCGCGCTGGTGCCGCCGGTACCCGCACCGACCACGATCCAGGCCGGCACGGGGTGCCGTTCCAGCGCCAACTGGGCAAAGATCGACTCCGCGATGTTGTTGTTGCCACGCCAGTCGGTGGCCCGCTCGGCAAAGGTGAACTGGTCCAGGAAGTGCCCACCGGTCTGCGCCGCGATCCGGCGCGCCTCGTCGTACACGGTGGCCGGATCCTCGACCAGATGACACCGCCCGCCGTGAAACTCGATCAACCCGATCTTCTCCGGACTGGTGCTGGCCGGTATCACCGCCACGAACGGTAGGCCCAACAGCCGGGCGAAGTACGCCTCGGAGACCGCGGTGGATCCACTGGATGCCTCCACCACCGTGGTGTGTTCGCCGATCCAGCCGTTACACAACCCGTAGAGGAACAGCGAGCGGGCCAGTCGATGCTTGAGGCTGCCGGTGGGATGCACCGACTCGTCCTTGAGATACAGGTCGATCCCCCACTCGTCCGGCAGGGGGAAGACGTGCAGGTGCGTGTCAGCGGAACGGTTGGCGTCGGCCTCGACCCGGCGGATCGCCTCGTCCACCCAGTCCCGGTTGGGCAGGCGGGTGTGGTCGGTCGGCTGGGGCTGGGCTGTTCCGGAGACCAGGGTCATGGCTGGAGGCTAACGCCGCCTGCACCCGGCCATCCCAACACCCGGCTCGGGCGGGGGTGTCGCCCCCGGTCACTCTGGCGCCAGACCCGGATCTGGTCGGTCAGGCGCCTGCCGAGGTGGTCCGCTGGACCGCGTCCTCGGTCTTCCGGGCGATGTCGGCCAGTGCGGCCCGACGCAGAGAGTCGGTGCGGTAGTCGTCAATCCGGTTCCGCACCACCCGGGCGGGAACACCCACGGCCACGCTGTGGGACGGAATGTCGCGGTTGACCAGGCAGTGTGCGGCCAGCACGCTGCCCCGCCCCACCGTGGTGCCGCGCAACACGCTGACCTTGGTCCCCACCCACACGTCCGGACCGATCCGGACCGGGGACTTCACGATGCCCTGGTCCTTGATCGTCACGTGGATGTCGGAAAAAACATGATCGAAGTCACACACGTACACCCAGTCGGCGACGATGGTCGCCGCGCCGAACTCGATATCCAGATAACAGTTGACGGTGTTGTCCTTGCCGAACACGCACTTGTCACCGATACGCAGCGTGCCCTCATGGCACCGGATCGCGTTTCCCTGCCCGATATGGACCCATCTACCGATGACCATGCGGCCATAACCCCGGCGGGCGTACAGCGTCACGTTCCTGCCGAGGAAGACGAAACCCTCGGTGACGATGTGTGGACTGCGGACCCGCAGCCAGAAGAAGCGCCAGTAGCGCACCAGGTACCAGGGCGTGAACGCTCGGTGACGAATCACCCAGCGTAGTGACGCCAGGGTGAGAAACCTCGCCTGCCGTGGATCCCGTCGTCTGCCCAACACAGGCAGAAAATACCGCCTCGCCCGAAAGAACGGTGTCGGCGTTACCAGATCCTGGGCCGGCCGGGTTGGTGGCCACGCCAGGTTCCACCACGCCCGACGTTGGTTCCGAAGGGCGCGCCCAGACGACGACACACCGGGCCAGGTCCACGGTCGTCGGTTCACCCGCGCCGCGTACCTTTCCCGTGCCGTCGACCTGACCGCGCCCTCGCGGTCACCCGACGAGGATGGTCACCACTTTCCGGCTCAGACCGGGCGGACGTTCTCCGCCTGCGGGCCCTTCTGGCCCTGGGTGATCTCGAACTCCACCCGCTGACCCTCCTCGAGGGTCCGGTAGCCGTCAGCCACGATGGCCGAGTAGTGGACGAAGACGTCGGCGCCGCCACCATCCATGGCGATGAAGCCGAACCCCTTCTCCCCGTTGAACCACTTGACGCTGCCCTGTGCCATGAGTACTCCCTTGGACGAGGCGATCACCCGCACCCTGCGGGTGTCGAGTCGCCGCGGTGTCCCGTTCCGGCCAGTGGCAAAGAAGGAAACGCCCGCGCTGAGTCCCGCGGGCGTGAGAAACACGATCTTTGGAACGTCGAACGACCGTGGGCCACAGTAGCAGGCTCGGTCCGAAATCCTGGTGAATCAGCGCCCGGGACCCCCGTTATGTCGCCAACGCCGAGCACCAGCCCGCGCGAACCGGAAGAATTTTCTCCACGTAGCCGACCCTGGCATCATTTGGTACGGACGGATTCAGGTAGGTTTGTGACCCGTCACCAGCGCGTTGTAGAACAGATCCGCCGGAACGAACCGGGACAGCACACCCGCGTCGAGCGCGGACAGCCGCTGCCAGGTCCGCCAGGCGAACATCGCCCAACCCATCCCCAACCGCTCCCTGCGCACCGCGCACTCGAAGGTACGAACCGGCCACCCGAACCACGCCGCGGTGAGTTCCTCGGTGCGGACCTCGACCCGGGCGGCGCCGGCCCGGACCGCCAGCCGGCGCAACTCCTCGGGCCGGAACGTGTGCAGGTCCACCACCGCCTCCAGTTCGGCGGCCCGGGACGACTCGTCCAACTCCCGCTGGGGACGGCGCCAGCCACGCAGTGGTTCGAGTCTGGTCACGTTCGTGGTGGCCCACCAGGTGAACTGCGACAGCTTGCGGGCGACCACGTCTCCGTAGCGGGTGGGTTCACCGGCGAACACGAACCGTCCGCCCGGCCGTAGCACCCGCAGCACCTCACGCAATGCCAGTTCCACGTCCGGGATGTGGTGCAGTACGGCGTGGCCGACGACCAGGTCGAACGTGTCGTCGTCGTAGGGGATCGTCTCGGCGTCGGCGACCCGCCCGGCCACGTCCAGACCCAGGCCCCGCGCGTTACGCAGGGCGACCCGCACCATGCCGGGGCTGATGTCGGTCACGAAGCCGCGCTCGGCCACCCCGGCCTGCATCAGGTTGAGGAGGAAGAAGCCGGTGCCGCAGCCCAGTTCCAACGCGGTCGGGTACGGCCAACCCGCGGTGCCGGCGATGGTGGTGAACCGGTCACGGGCATAGTCGACGCACCGCTGGTCGTAGGAGATCGACCACTTCTCGTCGTAGGTGCCGGATTCCCAGTCGTGGTACAGGATGTTGGCCAGTTTCGGGTCATCGCGCGCCGCCGCGACCTGCTCGCGGGTGGCGCTCGGCGGTACCGAACCGTCCGCGGGGTCGGCCTGGGCGCTGCTCATCGCCCGACGAACTCCGCCTTACCAGGACCGTTCTCCACGAACGACCGCATGCCGATGGTCCGGTCCTCGGTGGCGAACAGGCCAGCGAAGAGTTGACTCTCCCACCGCAGGCCGGTGGCCAGATCAACGTCGAGTCCACCGTCTATCGCCTGCTTGGCCGCGCGCAACGCCATGGCAGGCCCGGTGGCGTAGCGGGCGGCCATCTCCACCGCGGCGCCGTACACGTCGTCGGGTGGAACCACCCGGTCCACCAGCCCGATACCCAGCGCCTCCTCGGCGTCGACGAACCGACCCGTGTAGACGAGGTCCTTGGCCCTGGCCGGGCCGATCAGCCGGGGCAACCGCTGGGTGCCACCAGCCCCGGGAATGATGCCCAACAGAATCTCTGGCTGACCCAGTTTGGCGTTGTCACCACACACCCGGAAGTCCGCGGTCAGGGCCAACTCACAACCGCCGCCCAGCGCGTATCCGGTGACCGCGGCCACCACGGGCTTGGGGATTCTCGCCACCGCGTCGAACGCCGAGGACAACGCGTTGGCCCGGGCCGCCATGTCGGAGTACGTCATGTCGACCATTTCCTTGATGTCCGCCCCGGCGGCGAACACCTTCGGACCGCCGTAGAGCACCACGGCGCGCACGTCGGTCCGTCGGGACGCCTCGTCGGCCGCGGCCCGGATCTCCTCCTGGACCACGACATTGAGCGCGTTCATCGGTGGACGGTCCAACCGGATCGTGCCGATGGCACCGTCGACGTCGAGACTGACGAACTCACCCACGGACTACTCCCTCCGCTGTGGACCGTGCTCCGACCAACCAGGTATCAACCTACCCATATGGTCTACCGAGGGGCCGGGCAAAGACCGATCCGGGACGTGCCGGTCTCCCGGTGATTGCCCCCGACCGGCGTCAGACCGCGCTGCCACGGTTGTTCCGCCGGCCGTGGCGACCTGTGGTGGTCCCCGGTCCCGGTCCGACGGTCGGATGGATGAGGCACGGTTCGACCGCGGAAAAACACTACCGCGCCGCCGCACCGCCGTACCGGAGAGTAGAGCTTAGGCAACACTAAGCTCTGCCGGTGCTCATTCCGCCCGCGAGCTGTTCGGTCGATGTCGCCATCCTGGGCGCCGGGCCGGCCGGTCTGGCCGCGGCCTGGCAGGCCGCCCGGAACGGCCTGTCGGTGGTCGTACTGGAGCGTGCCGGAGCGGTCGGCGGGATGGCGGCCAGTTTCGATGTGGCCGGGATCAGGGTGGACCACGGCAGCCACCGACTACACCCGGGCACCGGACCGCACGTGCTCGCCGCGCTGCGCGAGTTGGTTGACGAGGACCTCCAACTGAGGCCGCGCAACGCCAGACTGCACATCTTCGACCGCTGGGTGGCGTTTCCGCCGCGCGCGGCCGAGTTGGCCCGCACCCTTCCCCCTGGCGTGCTGGCCCGGTTGGCCGCCGACACGGTGACCGGGCCACTGCGCCGGCCGGGGTCCGACGACGACGGCACCGGGACCAACCAGGGTGGTCCGCCCGACGGCCGTCCGTGCCGGGCCACCGAAGGTGATCGGTGTTCGGCCGCACTGATGTTGCGGGCCGGGCTCGGTCCCACGCTGTACCACGAATTCGGCGCACCGTACGCGACCAAGCTGTGGGGCCGCCCACCCGAACACCTCGACGCCGAGCAGACCTGTCGTCGGGTCGCCGGAGCCAACCTGTGGCGGATCGCGGCGAGGTCACTGCGTGGCGACCGCGCGCGGCATCGAACCTTCTACTATCCCCGCCGCGGCTTCGGGCAACTTGTGGACGCGCTGGTCCAGGCCGGCGTCGAGGCCGGCGTGGCCATCCGCACCAGCACCGAGGTCACCGGGATCCGACTCGACGGGCCCGATCCGCTGGTGAGCATCGCGGACGGTTCGCTGGTGGAGGCCGGGCACGTGCTGTCCACCATTCCGTTGCCGATGCTGGCCCGGTTGAGCGTGCCGAGCCCACCGGCCACGGTGCTCGCCGCCGCGGGCGCACTTCCGTTCCGCGCCATGGTGCTGGTGTACCTGGTACACCGGGGTGGCCGATGGACCGACTTCGACACGCACTATCTGCCCGGCCCGGACACGCCGGTGAATCGGATCAGCGAACCGACCAACCACCGGGTCAGCCAGGACGACCCGACCAACCGCACCGTGCTGTGCGCGGAACTGCCCTGCGACACCACGGACGCGGTGTGGGATGCCGCCGACACCGAACTGGTCGACCTGGTGGTGGACGGTCTGGCCCGGCACGGACTACCCACCCCGCAGGTCGGTGAGGTGGCGGTCCGCCGGCTGGCACAGGTGTACCCGGTGTTCGAACTTGGGTACCAACAGCACCTGACCGAGTTGGACTCCTGGGCCGACGGGCTGCGGCGGGTCACCACGCTGGGCCGACTGGGCACATTCGCACACAGCGACACCCACCACGCGCTGGCGATGGGACTCGCCGCGGCGGACGCGCTGGCACCGGCCCGACGACCACCGCGGTGAGTAGCGCGGCCCGGATGACCCTGGCGACCTGCCGGTGGTGACCGGTGTCGGCGTGGGCGACCGGATCCGGTGGGATGGTTCGGCCTGCGGCCGCCGGCGGGTAACCCGGTTCGGTTGCGCCCGTTAGGCAACACTGACTCAGTCAACAGTGTGTACAGAGGGGAACGGGTCATGCCGGTCGTGGTTACGGGGGCCGCCGGGTTCATCGGCGGGATGCTCATCTCGGCGCTGGCCGCCGACGGTGAACGCGTCGTGGCGGTGGACCGCCGACCGATACCGGTATGTCCGGCCGGTGTGGCCGTGCTGAACGCCGACCTGCTCGACCGGAACCCCGACGTGGACGATGCCCTTCGGACCGCCGAGGTCGTGTACCACCTGGCCGGGTCACCCGGGGTCCGACCGCCCGGTCCCCAGGCCGAGTACCACCGGTACCGCGACAACGTGCTGGCCACCCGGGTGGTGCTGGCCATGGTGCCGCTGTCCACTCCGCTGGTGGTGACCAGTTCGGCGGCGGTGTACGGCGGCCGCATCGACCACCCGTCCCGCGAGGTCGACCAGGTCCGCCCACCCGACGCGCACGCCCGCAGCAAGGTCGAGGTGGAACGCCTGTGTGCCGAGCGGTTCGCCGTCGGAGGCGCGGTGGCGGTCGCCCGGCCGTTCACCGTGGCCGGGGAGGGCCAGCGTCCGGACATGGCGATCGCCCGCTGGATCGAGGCGGTCCGCACCGGCTCTCCGGTTCACCTGTTCGGCTCGCCGTGGCACAGCCGCGACGTCATCGACGTGCGCGACGTGGTCCGGTCTCTCCGCGCCATCGCCGAACGCGGTGTGGTGGGGTTGCTCAACATCGGGTCCGGCGCGCCACGCACGCTGGCCGACCTGGTCACCGCGGTGTGTCAGGCCATCGGTGCGCCGCCCGAGTTGGAGATCCTGCCGGCCCGGCCGGGCGAACCGGCAGTGACCCAGGCCGACACCAGCCGACACGAGCAGGTCCTCGGTTTCCGGCCCCGGACCGACCTGGACACGTTGGTTCGGCGTCAGATCGCGGCCGGGCTGGTCAACGAGCGGCTGACCCTGGCACGGGAGGCGTCCGCGCGCGCCGGGGTCGACGGCCCGGACCGGGCGGCGGTGGTCCATCCGGTGCTGGTCGAGCCGGTGTTCATGGAGACGGTGTTGGTGGGCAGCGAGGAGGACCGGGCCGCGCTGGCCGAGGTGGTCCTGGGCCCCGCCGATCCCGACCCGGACAGCTACCCCGACCCGGGCCTCGGCCTGGAGACCACCACGCACGCCGTCGAGAGGGATCTCGACGGTGACGTCGATGTGGAGGCCGATCTGGACGCGAACCTGGAGGACCTGGACGCCGGACCCGGCCCGGAGATGGCCGTCGGCCCCGACGCCGGCCTGGACTCCTTCGGCCCCGGCGCCGGGACGGACCCGGGCACAGATCCGGGCCTGGGCACCAGCCCGGACATCGAACTGGGTACGGGCCTGGGCACGGAACCACGGCACGGCGGTGGCCCGTCTGCCATCCCGGCGGTCATCGCCCCGACGGAACCAACCGGGACCGGTTACGCGCTGCGCTGAGGCTCGGTCGGGCAGGCCCGGGCGAAGTAGCGGTCTCCGACCCGGTCCAGCCGCAGCGGCAGACCGAAGGTCGCGCTGAGGTTGTCCGCGGTGAGCACGTCGGGCAGCAGACCAGCCGCCACCACGGTGCCCTCCCGCAACAGCATCGCGTGGGTGAACCCAGGCGGGATCTCCTCCACGTGGTGGGTCACCATGACGATGGCCGGCGCGTCCGGGTCGGCGGCCAGCGCGCCCAGTCGACCGACCAGGTCCTCCCGGCCGCCCAGGTCCAGTCCGGCCGCCGGTTCGTCCAGCAACATGATCTCCGGATCGGCCATCAACGCGCGGGCGATCTGTACCCGCTTGCGTTCCCCCTCGGACAGCGTCCCGAAGGAACGGTCGGCCAGGTGGGTGATGCCGAACTGGTCGAGCAGGGAACGGGCCCGGGACAGGTCCACCCCCTCGTACCGTTCGCGCCACCGACCCAGCACGGCATAACCGGCACTGACCACCAGGTCCAGCACGGTCTCCTCCGGCGGCATCCGGTGGGCCAGTGCCGCGCTGGACAGACCGATCCGTGGGCGCAGTTCGAACACGTCGACCCGGCCGATCTGTTCACCCAGCAGGGTCACCGTTCCCACCGTCGGGTGCATGTTCGCCGAGGCGAGTTGCAGCAGGGTGGTCTTCCCCGCGCCGTTGGGACCCAGCACGACCCAGCGTTCGTCCAGCTCCACCGACCAGGTGACGTCACGCACGAGATACGTCCTGGCCCGGCGGACCCCGACCCGCTCCATGCGGATGACGACGTCCTCGTCGTCGGGCACCGGTTGTGTCACAGGCCCATCCAACCGTATCGGGTCGGCGACTCCTCGCGGTGGTCCACACCGTGCCGGCGATGTCACCCCGCGCGACCGGCCTACCACGCTGCGCGTCTGTTGTGCGCGACGATGGTCCGGTGGACGACGTGCAGCCAGCCTGGCCGGGACGACCGTTCCCGCTGGGCGCCACCTGGGACGGCGAGGGCACCAACTTCGCGCTGTGGAGTTCCAGTGCCGACGGCGTCGAACTGTGCCTGTTCGACGCGGAGGGTACCGAGACCAGGGTCCCGCTGGCCGAGTCGACCTACCACGTGTGGCACGGGTACGTACCCCAGATCGGTCCGGGACAACGGTACGGGTACCGGGTACACGGACCGTACGACCCGCCGTGCGGGATGCGGTACAACCCGGCCAAGTTGCTGCTCGACCCCTACGCCAGGGCCATCGACGGGACGTTGACGCCCGAGCCGGCGATCTTCGGGTACGACGGGGATCCGCGCTCAGCCCGGCCGGACCGGCGGGACTCCTCGGCCTGTGTGCCGCGCTCGGTGGTAACCCACGGCGACTTCCCGTGGGGCGTCGACCGGCGGCCGAACGTGCCCTGGGAGGACACCGTCATCTACGAACTGCACGTACGCGGCTTCACCATGCGCCATCCCGGGGTCCCGGAGAACCTGCGTGGCACCTACGCGGGACTGGCCGCCCCGGCGGTGATCGAGCACCTGGTGAACCTGGGCGTCACCGCGGTCGAACTGTTGCCGGTGCACCACTTCCTCAGTGAACCGGAGCTGACCTGCCGGGGGCTGACCAACTACTGGGGTTACAACACGATCGGCTACTTCGCCCCACATGCTGGCTACAGCGCGGCCGGCAGCGGCGGCGAGCAGGTGCGCGAGTTCAAGGCCATGGTGCGGGCCCTGCACACCGCCGGCATCGAGGTGATCCTCGACGTGGTCTACAACCACACCGCCGAGGGTGGTGAGTGGGGACCCACCCTGTCGTTCCGGGGCATCGACAACCGGGGCTACTACCGGTTGCATCCCGACGATCCGGCCGGTTACGCCGACTACACCGGCTGTGGCAACACCCTGGACGTACGTCATCCCTACGTGTTGCAGATGTTGATGGACTCGTTGCGGTACTGGGTCAGCGAGATGCACGTGGACGGGTTCCGGTTCGACCTGGCCTCGGCGCTGGCCCGTTCCATGCACGACGTGGACAAGTTGTCGGTGTTCTTCGACGTGGTGCACCAGGACCCGGTGGTCTCCCAGGTCAAGCTGATCGCCGAGCCGTGGGACGTCGGCGAGGGCGGCTACCAGGTGGGCGAGTTTCCCCCGTTGTGGACCGAGTGGAACGGCCGGTACCGGGACACGGTCCGCGACTTCTGGGCCGGTGCGCCGATCGGGGTACGCGACCTGGGTTACCGGCTCACCGGCTCGTCCGACCTGTACGCCGGGGATGGCCGGCGCCCGTTCGCATCCATCAACTTCGTCACCTGTCACGACGGGTTCACGTTGCGGGACCTGACGAGCTACGACGGTAAGCACAACGAGGCGAACGGCGAGGCCAACCGGGATGGTTCGTCGGACAACCGGTCCTGGAACTGTGGCACCGAGGGGGAGACCGACGACCCGGGGGTGTGTGCGCTGCGCCGCCGCCAGGCCCGCAACCTGCTGACCACCCTGCTGCTGTCCACCGGGGTACCGATGCTGCTGGCCGGGGACGAGACCTGGCGCACCCAGCGCGGCAACAACAACGGCTACTGCCAGGACAACGAGATCTCCTGGCTGGACTGGGAGTTCGACCAGACCGGCCGTGACCTGTTCGCGTTGGTACGCCGACTGGTGGCGTTGCGTCGTCGGTCACCCGCGTTGCGTCAGCGGGCGTTCTTCCGTGGCCGTCCGGTGCCCGGCGGAGACGGCGCCAAGGACGTGGCCTGGTTCCGACCGGACGGTACCGAGATGACCAACGAGGACTGGCTGGCACCTGGTGCGCGCACCTTGGGCATGTATCTGGACGGGCGCGGTATCCGGTACCGGGGCTGGCAGGTCACCGCGGTGCCCTCGGACAGTTTCCTGCTGGTGTTGCACGCTGGCCACGAGCCGGTGTGTTTCACCCTGCCCAAGGAACCGTGGACGGCCGGGTACCAGGTGGTGGTGGACACCACCTACGAACGCGGCGAACCCCCCGAACCGGTCCGTCTGCCCGGTGGACACATGATCGAGATACCGCCCCGCACGTTCCTGTTGCTCCAGGTGTCACACTGACCGGGGCCGAGCCGGGGTTGCCCTGGCCAGCGCCACCGCCACCGTTTACACTCGACCTCGTGTAAATACAACGCCGACTGTGACAAACAGTTGGCCGTCCGAGGAGCGAGCCGTGACCGACAACCCCACGCCGCCGGTCGGTGACCCGGTGGCGACCCATCAGGCGACCGGAGAGCCCGGGTCGGACCGGCAACTCCAGACCCTGGCCGCGATCCGGAGCCATCACCAGGCCCTGGGCCGCGCGGTCGACGAGGGCGCGGTGGCCGTGCTGGACTCGGTGGACCGGTTGGCGCCGGGAAGCCACCGGGCTGACCTGGTGCGCCTGTGTGAGCAGGTGGTACTGCCGCACGCCGTCGCCGAGGAACACACCCTGTACCTGGCCGGATCAGACCTGCCCGAGCTCGCACTGCTGGTCCGCGCCATGCTCGACGAGCACGTCGCACTGCGCGCCGTGGTCGACGCGCTGGCCCAGGCCCGCACTCCCGGTGCCATCGCCGGGGCGGCCGCCTCACTGCGCATGCTGTTCGCGGTTCACCTGACCAAGGAGAACGAACTGCTGCTGCCGGCACTGCTCGAGGCCGGGGTCGACATCGCCACCCTGCTCGACGGCATGCACGAGATCCTCGGCCCGGCCGACGGCCACGGACACGGACACGGCGGCGGGTGCGGATGT
>DATCWR010000250.1:0-11088 GCA_036566245.1 Mycobacteriales bacterium
CCGGCTCCGCCAGTCCCCGCCGTGCAACCGGCGCATCAGCGCGTCGTCGGCGTTGCCCCGCTGTGCCCGTACGCTGACCCACCGAGTCGCGGCCCGCACCGGGTGCACCACCTGCCGATGGCCCGGCACGACCAGCCACCCGGCCTCGCGCAGCCGCAGGGCGATGTCGGCGTCCTCCCGGTAGGCGCGTTGGAACCGCTCGTCGAACCCCCCCACCGCGGCCAGGGCGGCCCGGCGGAAGGCCATGTCGGCGGTCGCCCACCAGGCGTGCTCAAGTCCGGCCGTGTTGCGTTCCCAGTCGGTCGGACGGCGGCCGACCGGCATGGGAACGGTGATCCGGCCGGCTATCGCGCCGGCGTGGGGGTGGGCGGTGATGTCCTCGACCAGACGCCGGGACCAACCGTCGGGAAGCACCACGTCGTCGTCAACGGTGACGACCCAGTCGGTACGGGTACACCGCCATCCGGCGTTGCGGGCCGCCGCGGGACCCCGACCGCCGGAACGGACGATCCTGGCCCCGGTGAACGCGCCGACGTCCGGGCTCGGCGACCCGTGCGGCAGCCCCCTGTCGTCGGCCACCACCACCTCGGCAGGCGCCGGGTTCTGGGCGGCCAGGGACGCCAGCAACAGTCGCAGGCTGGGTCGGTTCACCGTGGGCACCACCACGGCGAAAGGCGGACCGTCGGCGCGTCGACCGGTCATCGGGGACGCCCCGACCCACCGGTGATGGCGGCCCGGCGTACCACGTGTGGGCCCAGGACGAGCAGGTCCACCGGGGCCGAGCCGAAAAGTTCCAGTGCGTCCTGGGGACTGTCCACCATCGGCCGACCGGCGGTGTTCAGGCTGGTGTTGACCAGCACGGGTAGACCGGTGCGGGCCTCGAAGGCACGCAACAGGTCGGCGACCAGCGGTTCCTCGGCCGGGTCGACCGTCTGGATCCGGGCGGTCCCGTCGACATGCACCACCGCCGGAACGCGTTCCCGCCATGCCGCCGCGACATCGTGGACGAACAGCATGTAGGGACTGGGTAGCGGACCGTCGAACAACTCCGCCGCCCGGTCCAGCAGCACCAGAGGGGCGACCGGCCGGAACTGTTCGCGGCCCTTGATGTCGTTGAGGCGTTCCAGGTTCTCCCGCCGCCCCGGATGGGCGAACAGGGACCGATGGCCAAGAGCACGCGGACCGAACTCGCCGCGGCCCTGGAACCAGCCGACCACACCGTCGGCGGCCAACGTGTCGGCAACGGTGCCGGCCAGGTCGACGGGGGTGTCGAACGGCAACCGGGCGGTGGTCAGCACGGCCGCCAGGGCGTCACCGTCCCACTGGCGACCGGTCGCCGCCGTACGCATGGGGACGGGCAGCACCCGGTCCCCAGATCGCTCGGCGGTCGCGGCGACGTGCAGCGCGGCACCCAGGCTGGTGCCGGCGTCGCCGGCGGCCGGCTGCACCCACACCCGGGAGAACCCCGCGGACCGGGCCACCGCGGTGTTGGCCACACAGTTGAGTGCGGTGCCTCCGGCCATGGTCAGCCATGGCGTGCCGGTGCGTTCGCGCAGCCAGACGGCCAGTTCTACCAGGACCTCCTCCAGTCTGCGTTGCACACTGGCGGCCAGGTCGGCGTGTGCCGGGGTGAGAGCCTGTCCTGGTGCCAGGGCCGGCGCGTAGGCGTCCCAGTCGACCTTGTCGGTGCGGAAACCACCGTCCTGGCCGGCACGGACAAGATCGCGGAAGTCGGCGAGGTGGACCGGCTGGCCGTAGGAGGCCAGAGCCATGACCTTGTACTCGTCGCTGGACCGCAGGAACCCCAGATGCGTGGTCAGGTCCTCGTAGAGCAGTCCCAGCGAGTGCGGCAGATCCTGGCTGGCCAGCACCTCGAGCCGACCGTCCCGGTAGTGTCCGGCCAGATGCGAGGCCCGTTCACCGCGACCGTCCAGGACCAGGCAGGCGCTGGTGGACACCGGCGCGGCCAGGCCCGCCGAGGCGGCGTGGGCCACATGGTGCGGAACGAAACAGACCCGGGCCGGGTCCAGCCCGGGCAGGGCCTCGGCCAGGAACCACGGCGCCCGCCGGGCGTACTCCTGGCGCAGGTGGTCCCAGGGATCGTCCAGACCCAACTCGCTGGCGGGCAGGCACAGGGCCGGATCGAAGGAGTACCCGACCGCGTCGAGGTCCCCGGGGCGCAGGCCGGCCTCGGCCAGGCACCACCGCATGGACAGTTCAGGCAGTTCCCAGGCGGAGAAGGGGACCGGCCGCTTGCCGTGCTTGCGTCGGCTGAAGCGTTCCTCCTCGGCTGCCGCCACGATCTGCCCGTCGACCACCAGTGCCGCGGACGGATCGTGGAACACGGCGTTCACTCCGAGTACTCGCACGCGACAACCTCCCGTCAGGCACGTGTGCACGGCGCTGTCGGACGACACTCCCGACACCCCCCGGTGCCCGAATGGCCGCCGCTCAAACACGGTTGGTAGCGCTGCTCGGGTTCTTCGGGAGGAACGGGACACCACCGGTTGCGTTCGCCCACCAGCCTCAGCGACCGGATCGACAGACCGCACCGACACGCGGTGCGGTCAGACCACCGCTGGTCAGGTCAGTTCGGCGCGTACCCGTGCGGCTGCGGCGACCATGGCGTGCAGTGCCGGGTCCACCTCTGCGTAGCGGCGGGTCTTGAGCCCGCAGTCGGGGTTGACCCACAGTCGTTCGGCCGGAACCGTGGCCAGGGCGTCTCGCAGCAGACCGGCCAGGTGTTCGGCGGTCGGCACCTGGGGCGAGTGGATGTCGTACACCCCGGGTCCGACACCCCGGGTGAACCCGACCTGGGCCAGGTCGTCGAGGACCTCCATCCGCGACCTGGCCGCCTCGATGGTGGTGACGTCGGCGTCCAGCCCGTCGATCGCCTCGATGACCTCGCCGAACTCCGAGTAACACAGGTGGGTGTGGATCTGGGTGGTCGGCGCGGCCCCTGCGGTGGCCAACCGGAACGCCTCCACGGCCCAGGACAGGTAGGCCGGCCGGTCAGCGTTGCGCAGCGGCAGCATCTCCCGCAGTGCCGGTTCGTCGACCTGGATGATCCCGATGCCGGCTGCCTCCAGGTCGGCGATCTCGTCTCGAAGCGCCAGCGCCACCTGTCGGGCGGTGTCGGCCAGCGGCTGGTCGGTCCGCACGAACGACCACGCCAGCATGGTCACCGGCCCGGTCAGCATCCCCTTCACCGGGCGGTCGGTGAGCGACTGGGCGAACGATGTCCACCGCACCGTGATCGGTGCGGCCCGGGACACGTCCCCGTACAGGATCGGCGGACGCACGCACCGCGAACCGTAGGACTGCACCCACCCGTGCTCGGTGGTGGCGAACCCGGCCAGATGTTCGGCGAAGTACTGCACCATGTCGCTGCGTTCGGGTTCGCCGTGCACCAGCACGTCCAGCCCGATCCGCTCCTGCATCCGGATGACCCGTTCTACCTCGGCACGCATCAGGGCGTCGTATCCTGCCTGGTCCAGTCGCCCGGCCCGTAGGTCGGCCCGGGCGGCGCGAACCGGGCCGGTCTGCGGGAACGAGCCGATGGTCGTGGTGGGCAGCGGTGGCAGGCCCAGCCGGTGCTGCTGGGCGACCACCCGCTCGGCCGGATCGGCACGACGTAGCTGGTCGGCGGTCAGTGCGCCCAACCGGGCGCGGATCCGATCGTCACGTTCGGCGGGAGCCGGTGGTGTGGTTGGGACCGCCGGGTCGGTGACGACCCTGCCGGTACCCGGCCGCAACGCCCGGGCCAACGTCACCACCTCGGCCACCTTCTGGCGGGCGAACGCCAGTCGATGGGCCACCGCCGGATCAATGCCGTCCTCGGCGGTCAGGTCATGGGGAACGTGCAACAGCGAGCAGGACGTGGACACCGCCAGTTCGCCCACCAACCCGCGTAGGGAGGTGCAGGTGGACAGCGCGGTGGACAGGTCGGTCCGCCACACGTTGCGACCGTCCACCACTCCGGCCACCAGCGACCGGTCGCGTAGGTTCGGCAGACTGGCCACCCGGGCCACGGTGTGCGGGGCGGACACCAGATCAACCCCGATCGCCTCCACCGGGGTGGCGGCCAACACACCCAGCGCGTGCCCCAGATCGCCGTAACTGCCGGTGACCAGCAGCCGGGGGCGCGCCACCACCGTGCCCAGCCACTGGTATGCCCGGTCCAGTGCGACCAACTCGCGTTCGCCCCGGTCGGTGACGAACGCCGGCTCGTCCAGTTGCACCCAACCGGCGCCGGCCGTGGCCAGTTGGTCCAACAGGTCGGCGTAGCAGTCCAGCAACGGGTCGAGCAGGTCGAGCGGGACGAAGAAGTCGGGCGCGGCCGGCCCGGGCTTGGACAGCAGCAGGAAACTCACCGGTCCGAGCACCACGGGCCGGGTCAGCACTCCGGCCGCGGCGGCTTCGGTGAACTCGGCGACCGGTTTGTCACCTGCCAGGGTGAACCGGGTGTCCGGGTCGATCTCGGGAACCAGATGGTGGTAGTTCGTGTCGAACCACTTGGTCAGCTCCAGCGGTTCGGCCTCGCCGTGCCCACGGGCCATCGCGAAGTAGGTGTCCAGCCCGGACAGACCCAGGGCGGCGAACCGGGGCGGCACGGCACCGAAGAGGACCGCGGTGTCCAGCACGTGGTCGTACAGCGAGAAGGTGTTGCCGGGTACGGACTCCAACCCGCTGGCGGCCAGTTCGGTCCAGGTCGCCACGCGCAGCCTGCCGGCGGTGTCGAGCAACTCCGCCGCGCCGGTCGTGCCGGACCAGTAGCTCTCCACCGCCCGCTTGAGTTCCCGGCGCGGGCCGATCCTGGGGTAGCCCAGGACGGTCGAGCCAGGACTGCTCGAACCGGGAAGACCGGGCGCTGGCTGGGGCATGGCGTCCTCCAGGTTGCCACCACCGACCACGCGCCGCGACCGCACCGGGCGGAACAGGGTGACCACGGCGACGGGGTGACCAGGTGACGGTACCCGGCACGGGTCGTGGAAACCTGGTCAACCGAGGGTCACCCCACGGTGTGGGCGAGCCGGTGGCGACAGCCCGGAGTCAGCCCGGACCTACTGTCGGTACCGCCGTCAGGGGCGACCGATCCGGACCCGCCACACCTGCGGTCCCTGCTCGAGGTACTGCCACTCGAACTGACCCTTGTGCTCGGCCTCGAACTGGTAGTACAGGGGCTTGGGGTCGTGGTCGTTGACGAGCACGAAGCCGTTGCCCGACTCGAGCGCGTGGTAGTTCTCGAAGATCAGTTCGTGTCGGCGGGCCGGGACCTCGTTGCGAACGTCGAGCACGGTGTCTGACATCACTACTCCTTCTGGTGGTCGGGCGGCGGGGTCCGCTCCGACTGGCGTGGCGGCACTGCGCCGGTCGGCGAGACGGTGGCCGTACCCCGCCGGGGCACCACCCGACCAGTCTCGACGAGTACAGATAGTTTCTACTACTATTGCTCGTGAAAAAACAAGGAGGTGCACCGTGGCGGACCACTTCTCCTCCGGTCAGGGCACGCTGAGCCTGGCCGACTGGTGCGCACCCGGCCTGACCACAGACCTCGTCCGCGCCGCCCTGCGTGAGGTGATCGATCCCGAACTGGGCGTCAACATCGTTGATCTGGGCCTGGTGTACGACCTGGCCGTCGACCCGGTGGGCAACATCACCATCCACATGACACTGACCACCCCCGGATGCCCGCTGGGCGGCTACCTCGACGACGAGATCCGCAGTTGCCTACGCCAGTTCCCGGCTGCCGGTGATGTCACCGTGCGGCTGGTCTGGGACCCGCCCTGGAGCACGGACCTGATGAACGACGCTGCCCGGACGCAGCTTGGCTGGCGCCCGTGACCACGACCCGCCGCCGTGGCGTCGTCCTGCTCGCCGGAGCGATGGTCGCGATGCTGGCCGGACTGTGGGGCGCCCTCGCCCTGCTCGGCTTCGCGGTACCGGCCAGTACCACCACCGCGGCCGACCACGGCATCCTGATGACGCTCGGCTTTCTGGGCACCATGATCTCGGTCGAGCGGGCGGTGGCGTTGGCCCGCCCGTGGGGATGGGCCGCACCAGTCGCCTCCGGCGTGGGGACGGTGTGGCTGCTGGTCGGCGACTCGGCCACCGGTGGCAAGCTGCTGTTGCTACTGGCCGGGCTGGTTCTGCTGGCCATCTACGGAGCGCTGCACCGGGTACAGCCATCCCTGCACAACGCGCTGATGGCGCTGGGAACCACCGGATGGATCATCGGCGCGGCACTGTGGCTGGCCGGATGGAGCATTCCCCGGGTGTTGCCGTGGCTGGTCGGCTTCCTGGTCGCCACCATCGCCGCCGAACGCCTGGAACTGTCCCGGTTGATCGGGGTCAGTCACCGCGCCCGCCAGGTGCTTGCCGGCGCGATCAGCCTGCTCATGGTCGGTGCTCTGACCAGCATCTGGTCGCCCGGACTCGGGGCGCGGGTCTGCGGGGTGGCGCTTCTGGCACTGGCCGGCTGGCTGGCGACCTGTGACGCGGCCCGGCGCACGGTCCGCGCACGGGGGGTCACCCGGTTCATCGCGGTGGGCCTGCTCGCCGGTTACGGGTGGCTCGCCGTCGCCGGGGTGGCCTGGCTGCTGGGCGGTTACCAGGTCTGGGGGGCCACCTTCGACACCCAGGTGCACGCGGTGTTCCTCGGCTTCGTGGTGTCGATGATCTTCGCCCACGCCCCGGTGATCGCCCCTGCGGTGCTTCGCCGGCCGATGTCCTACTGGCCGGTGTTCTACCTGCACCTGGCCCTGCTGCACGTGTCCCTGCTGGTTCGCCTACTTGGCGGTGACCTGTTCGGGTCCCGGGCCGCCTGGCAGTTCGGTGGCCTGCTCAACGAGGTCGCGATGCTCAACTTCGTCGCCGTCACGGTGGCCAGCGTGCTCACCGCACGGCGACACGCGTCGCGCAGCCGGGGAGTCGGTCGCCACACGCCCACACCGGCCACGGCCGGACGGCACGCCGAGGGCCGTCGATGACCATCGCCACCCCGAGGCGTGACATCACCGACCGCGCCGACATCGCCGGGTTGGTCGCTGACTTCTACACCCGCGCGTTCGACGACGAACTGCTCGGCCCGGTCTTCGTCGACGTGGCACGGCTCGACCTGACCAGGCACCTGCCGGTGATGTGCGACTTCTGGGAGACCGTGCTGTTCCGCGCCGGCCAGTACCGGCGCAACGTGCTGCATCCGCACCTTGCCCTGCACAGCAGGGCAGCGCTCACCCCGGCCCACTTCGCGCGGTGGTTGACTCTGTGGACGGCCACGGTGGACCTGCGGTTCGCGGGGGACAGGGCGGAGTTCGCCAAGGTCCAGGCGACCCGGATCGCTGGCTCCATGAGCCGACGGATCGTCGGCGCCGCCGTGGCCGGTGACCGGCGCGCGGCAGACCACACGGTCGCCGACGCGCCGTTCTGAAGCCGACGGCCGAATCCGACGTCAGCTCGCCAGAACCGAACCGAGCGCGACCAGTACCAGGGTGAACAGGGCGATCCCGCCCCGCAGCACGGCCGCACTGCGGGCTCCACGCCGAACCTGTTCGGCCAGGGCCGTCTCGTCGGGGTGATCGAGGGCCCGGCGGCGTAGCCGGCTCATCCGCCGCGCCTGCACGATGCCCACCGCCGTGGTGGCGACCAACGCGGCTGCGACCACGACCGTGGTGTACCGCGCGCCGTCCCAGGGATGGCCGGAGAGCAGCGTCGCACCGGTGGCCAGCGCCACCGCGAGCGCGACCACTCCGACGACTCCGTACGATCGGCCCAGCCCGCGGAAGAAGGCGACCCGCTGGCCAGCCGACAGGGTGCGGCTCGCGACGCGGGCCACCACCACGATGGCGACCAGGCCACCGACCCAGACGGCCGCGGCAAGGACGAACACACCGAGCAGGACGGCCCGGGTGGTATCGGACATCTCATGCTCCAGGGTTGGCGGGAGGGTTGGCCGGGCGGTCAGACCCGGACGGCGGTCCACACCAGATCAGTTGCTCTCCTCCAGGGTGGCCTCGACGCTGATCCGGGCGCCGCCGAACAACCGAGAGATCGGACACAGCGCCGCGGCCTCGTCAACCGCCTGCTGGAAACCGGCCGCGTCGAGTCCGGGCACCCGGGCGGTGACCCGTAGGGCGGAGGAGACCACGGTGGGCGCACCGTCGACCTCGTCGAGGGTGACCGTCGCGTCGACGGTCAGCCGCGCCGGCGGGGTGCGGCGCTCTCCCAGCCGCAGGGCCAGGGCCATCGAGAAGCACGAGGAGTGTGCCGCCGCGGCCAGTTCCTCCGGGCTGGTCCGCCCGTCGGGCTGCTCGGTCCGCGCGGCCCAGGTGACCTCGAGTCCGTCCAACGCCCCGCTGTCGGCCTGGATCTTGCCGCCCCCACCGGCCAGCGAGCCTTCCCAGGTGGTCTGCGCGGTCCGTTGTGCGATTGCCATGTCTGACTCCCGTGAACTGTCGGTCCAAGGTGGTTCCAGCGTGGTGCGGCAGTGACGTGGCTTGAACATTCCCACGCCACACCGTCATTTTCACGAGTTTCGATGGTAAAAACAAGTCCACCGACTGAGGGTGGCATCCAGACTCCGGTTCGGGGGGCAGGACGGACCTCCGGCACACCGGTGGTCAGAGGGTGCGCAGCATGCCACCGTCGACCGGGACCACGGCACCGGTGAGGTAGGACGCAGCCGGGGACAGCAGAAATGCCGCCACCCGACCGAACTCCTCGGGCCTGCCGTAGCGACGCAGCGGGATGGCCCCCTCCGAACGGGCCCGGGCCGCGTCGGGGTCTCCGGTGGCCCGGTCCAGTTCGCGCACCCGCTCGGTGGCGATGCGACCGGGCGCCATCGCGTTGACCCGCACCCCACGCGGGCCCAACTCGTCGGCGAGCGTCTTGGCGACCATGGCCAGGCCAGGCCGCAACCCGTTGGAGATGGCCAGGCCCGGGATCGGCGAGCGCACCGAGGAGGACAGCACGAACACCAGCGCACCACCCGGGTCCAGGCCGGCGGCCACCGTGCGGGCCACCCGCACCGCTCCCAGGAAGACCGACTCGAACGCCGCACGCCACACCTCGTCGGCGGTCTCGGTCACCGACCCGGGCGGCGGGCCACCCACGCTGACCAGCGCCCCGTCCAGCCGACCGAACCGCTCCCGGGCGGTGGAGACCAACCGGTCCGCGGTGTGTGGGTCGGCGTTGTCGGCCACCACACCGGCGACCGCGTCACCTCCTCCGGCCAACGCACCCAGTTCCCGCACGGCCGTGGCGACGTTGTCGGCATCGCGGGAGGACACCACCACACGGGCGCCGTCACCGAGCAGTTCCGCCGCCGCGGCGCGACCCAGACCCCGGGTGGCGCCGGTGACGACGAAGACGCGATCACGCAGTCCCAGATCCATGGCCGCATCCTGACAGACCGCCATCGAGCACCCGACAGCACCCGTGGCGGGACGACTCCATCGAGAGATCGGTAGGCGTGCGACTTACCGCGCACCCACGTGAATCGCCAGAAAGGTACACGGGAGATCGGGAGGGTGACGGATTCCTTCCCCACACGGCGAAGGCGGGACCGGGGGCCACCGATGAGCCCCACGGTCCCGCCGTGTGTACCGCCGTGCCGGTCGCCCGCCGAGAATGTCAGCGCGAGCGCAGTGACCTCAGTACGTACTGCATGATCCCGCCGTGCCGGTAGTAGTCGGCCTCACCGGGGGTGTCGATCCGCACCTTGGCGCGGAACTCCCTGCCGTCGGCGCTGACCGTGACCTCGTCGGGCACGTCACCGTCGGTGATCTGGGCGATCCCGGTGATCTCGTAGGTCTCCGCACCGGTCAGGCCCAGGGTCTCGGCGTTCTGTCCGTCCAGGAACTGGAGTGGCAGCACCCCCATTCCGATCAGGTTCGACCGGTGGATCCGCTCGAAGGACGCGGCCAGCACCGCCCGCACGCCCAGCAGCATGGTGCCCTTGGCTGCCCAGTCCCGCGACGAACCCGACCCGTACTCCTTACCGGCCAGCACGATCAGCGGCACGCCCTCCTGGGCATACCGGGTCGCCGCGTCAAAGATGGTCATCTGTTCGCCGTCGGGCAGGTGCCGGGTGACGCCACCCTCGGTACCCGGAGCCAGTTGGTTGCGCAACCGGATGTTGGCGAAGGTGCCGCGGATCATCACCTCGTGGTTACCCCGTCGGGACCCGTAGGAGTTGAAGTCGCGCCGCTCCACACCGTGCTCGAGGAGATACCGGCCGGCCGGAGAGTCGGTCTTGATCGCACCGGCCGGGGAGATGTGGTCGGTGGTCACCGAGTCGCCGAGCTTGGCCAGCACCCGGGCACCGGTGATGTCACGCACCGGCTCGGGTTCGGCACCCATTCCGTCGAAGTACGGGGCCTTGCGGACGTAGGTCGAATCCGGATCCCACTCGAAGATGCTCCCCGAGGGCGTGGGCAACGCGCGCCAACGCTCGTCACCGGCGAACACGTCGGAGTAGTCACGGGTGAACATCTCCGAGGCGATGGCCGACTCGACCACCTCCTCGATCTCCCGACTGGTCGGCCAGATGTCGGACAGGAACACCGGCCGGCCGTCCGAGCCGGTACCCAACGGCTCGGTGGTCAGGTCCAGGTCCATCGTGCCGGCCAGCGCGTAGGCCACCACCAGCGGTGGCGAGGCCAGGTAGTTCATCTTCACGTCGGAGTTGATCCGACCCTCGAAGTTGCGGTTTCCCGACAGCACCGACACCGCGGCCAGATCGGCCTCGTTGACCGCCTCGGAGACCGGCCCGAGCAGCGGGCCGGAGTTCCCGATGCAGGTGGTGCAGCCGTAGCCGACCAGGTAGAAGCCCAGCTTCTCCAGGTAGGGCGTCAGCCCGGCCCGGTCGTAGTAGTCCATGACCACCTTCGACCCGGGTGCCAGACTGGTCTTCACCCACGGCTTGCGGGTGAGCCCACGTTCCACCGCCTTCTTGGCCAGCAGCGCGGCACCGATCATGACCGACGGGTTCGAGGTGTTCGTGCACGAGGTGATCGCCGCGATCACCACCGAACCGTGGTCCACCTCGGTCTCGGTGCCGTCGGCCAGACGCACCGCGGTGGGCTTGCG
>DATCWR010000267.1:0-11129 GCA_036566245.1 Mycobacteriales bacterium
CGGCCCGCGACACGCGGTACCGGACGGTCAGCCGATCCGGCCGGCCTGGTCGCTGAGCATGCGCAGTCCGCTCACCATTCCGCCGACCAGGTCACCACCGGCGAACGACGCGGTCATGGACAGCGCGGCGAGCGCACAGGCCCGGTCGGGCAGCCGCTTGGTCGAGGCCGCACCGGTGACGATCTCCAGAACCCGCTGGCCGGGTGAGATCGCGATGAGCACGCTGGCGGCCGGATCCTCCAGCTGGGCGTGCAGCCGTTCGGCGAAGTCACGGGTCGGCTCCTCCAGCGCACCGACGTACACGCTGAAGGTGATCCCCGACTCCCGGCTGGCCATGGTGAGCGCCTCGTCGAGTCGAACGAGTTGTCGGGAACTGAACGGACGGGCCGCCGACCCCTCCCGGTACGGTGAGCCGGTCATGGTGCTGTCGGTCACCGCGCCACCTGTGCTACCAGCCGCCATGTGCGCCACCCTTCGCGGTCGGTACCCCGCCGAGTACCGACGCCGGCCTGGTCTCGATCGCCAGTTCGGTGGGTTGCTCGCCGGCCGCACCGGCCGGAACGGACTCCGGATGGGGGACGTACCACACCGGGTCGTGGTGCCATGGACGCCCGGGTCGGTATCGCGGCGCGCGTGCCGCGCCCGGTACGAAGATCAACAAAGCGAGTACCGCGACAATACCCGCGGGCACCACGCCGTAGATCAACACGATCTCGAGGACGCTCACGGCGCCACCGTAGCGAACCCGGTCCGGCCACGCCCACCGGGGATCGCCTCACCACATCGCAGGATGTCGGTGCTGCCACGGGCGGGCCGCCTCCAGTTGGGCGGACAGCGAGATCAGGGTGGCCTCGTCGGCGGGCCGGCCGACCAACATCACGCCGATCGGGTGGCCCTGCCTGTTCCAGTACAGCGGGACGTTCACGGCCGGCTGTCCGGTCACGTTGTACACGGCGGTGAACGGGGTGAACGACTTCTGCCGCTCGAAGTCGGCCGCCGGATCACCCGCCTCGGTGAACCAACCCACCGGACGGGGCGGCAACGCCAGGGTGGGGGTGAGCACGGCGTCGTAACCGGCGGTCGCGGCGACGGCCTGTCGGGAGGCCAGTTGCAGGGCGGCCACGGCGGCCAGGTATCCCGGACCGCTGACCTGGGCACCCCGCCCGCGCAGCCACCGGGTGAGCGGTGTCAGTTCGCCCTCACGAGCCGGGTCCACCGGGGCGGTGTGGGCGGCCACCGACCACAGGGTCTCGAACAGCGACACCATCTCCTGGCCCAGCGGCGGGGCGATGTCCTCCACCTCGTGTCCCAGGGAGGCGAGCAGTTCGGATGCCTGTTCCCAGGCGGTTCGGCAGTCCTCGTGCACCTGCGCGTCGGCGATGACCGGAGTGATGAAGCGCCCCACACGCAGCCGGCCCGGCTCCCGGTCGGCCCAACCCAGGAAGGTCTGCCCCGCCGGTAGCGGGGGAGCCCAGTGCGGGTCGCCGGGCATCGGCACGGCCATCGCGTCGAGCATCGCGGCGGCGTCCCGGACGGTCCGGGCCAGCGGCCCGTTCCAGGACAGCCCGGTGGTGTCACCACCGACCGGACCGTTACTGATCCGCCCGCGTGACACCTTGATCCCGAACAGGCCGCACAGACTGGCCGGGATGCGGATCGAACCGCCACCGTCGCTGCCCTGTGCGAAGGGCACCAGGCCCCCGGCGACCGCCGCACCGGCGCCACCACTGGACCCGCCGGCCAGTCGGCCGAGATCCCAGGGCGTGCGGGCCGGTGGCGCCACCGCAGGCTCGGTGTAGCAGGGCAGCCCGAACTCGGGGGTGTTGGTCTTACCGAGACTGATCGTGCCGGCCTGGCGGAGCAGCGTGACCACGTGGTCGTCCACCGGCGGGACGAAGTCGGCGTACAGTGCCGAACCCAGCGTGGTACGTACTCCCGCGGTCAGGTTCAGATCCTTGATGGCGGTCGGCACTCCATGCAACGGCGGGAGGTCGTCCCCGGCAACCACCGCGCGCTCGGCCTGCCTGGCCTGGTCCCGAGCCGCCTCATCACACACCGTGACGAAGGCCCCGAGCTGGCTGTTCAACCCGTCGATCCGGGCGAGGTAGTGGTCAACCAACTCGACCGGGCTGACCTCCCGCCGCCGCACCGCGGTGGCCTGGTCGCAGGCGGTGAGGTCGTGAAGCTGACTCATGACTGGACGCTACCGTGCGACTGCCAGCATGGGCAGCCCCCGACATGGGAAAAATGGAAGGAATTGCACCATGCCAAACCCGTACCAGCGAGCCAGGGCGGAGGCTCTGGACGCTGCTGATCCGCTCTCCAGCTTCGTCGACCGGTTCGTGGTCGCCGAGCCCGACCTCATCTATCTCGACGGCAACTCGTTGGGCCGGCTACCCCGGGCCACCGTGGACCGGCTGGGACACGCGGTCACCGAGGAGTGGGGTCGGGGACTGATCCGGTCCTGGTCGGACTGGATGGGCCTCTCCCGCCGGGTGGGCGACCTGATCGGAACCCGGATTCTGTCGGCCCGCCCCGGCGAGGTGGTCATCTCCGACTCGACCACGGTGAACCTCTACAAACTGGCGGCGGCCGCACTGGACGCCCGACCCGACCGGCGGGTGATCGTCACCGACGACGACAACTTCCCCACCGACCTGTACGTACTCGCCGGTCTGGCCGCGGCCCATGGATGCACCGTGCGCCGGGTGCCGGCCGACCCGGACCGGGGGCTCGACCCCGGGGTGCTGCGCGCCGCGCTGGACGAGGACGTGGCCCTGCTCAGCCTCTCCCACGTGGCCTACCGGTCCGGAGCGCTGGCCGACATGGCCGCGGTCACCCGGCTCGCCCATGACGCCGGAGCCCTGATGCTCTGGGACCTGTGCCACTCGGTCGGCGCGGTACCGGTGCCACTCACCGACAGCGGGGCGGACCTGGCGGTGGGCTGCACCTACAAGTACCTCAACGGCGGCCCAGGCTCGCCGGCGTTCCTGTACGTCAGGTCCGAACTACAGGACCAACTGCGCCAGCCGATCTGGGGCTGGTTCGGGCAGGCCGACCAGTTCCAGATGGCCAGGGACCACACCCCCGCACCGGGCATCGACCACTTTCTGGTGGGCACCCCTCCGGTACTCCAGACCTACGCCGTCGAACAGGGCGCCGCGCTGGTGGCCGAGGCGGGGCTGGACCGACTGCACGCCAAGGGCATGGCGCTGACCTCGTACCTGGTCGAACTCGCCGACGAGTGGTTGGCTCCCCTCGGGTTCCGGGTGGCCTCGCCGCGAGACCCGGCCCACCGCGGTTCGCACGTGTCACTACACCACCCCGCGGCCTGGCAGTGCAGCCAGGCCCTCATCGACCGGGGAGTCATCCCGGACTACCGCACCCCCGAACGGCTCCGGCTGGGCCCGGCGCCGCTGACCACCTCGTTCACCCAGGTGTGGGATGCCCTGGACCGGCTCCGCCGCCTGGTCGAGGCCGGCGAGCACCTGCGGTACCCGGCCGAGCCCGCCAGGGTGACCTGACCGACCCGGTCAGCGGCCGACCCCACCGTCGACCCGTACCGGACACGGCGGCTCAGGCGGAGGCGGTGGCGGTCGCCTGGGTGTCGCCATCCAGGTAGGCGCTCCACCGCGGATCGGGCGGACGGGCCCCGAGTACCCGCCAGGACACCCCGGTGGGAGCCCGTGGCACGGTCCGCAGCCTCCAGCCAAGCTCGGAGATCGCCCGGTCGGCCTTGGTGTGGTTGCACCGCCCACAGGAGGCGACCACGTTGTCCCAGGTGTGTTGGCCACCGCGGCTTCGTGGAACCACATGGTCGATGCTGGTGGCCGGGGCCCCGCAGTAGGCACACCGGCCGCCGTCACGCGCGAACACCGCCTTGCGGGTGAGCGGCACCTGGGCCCGGTAGGGAACCCGGACGAACCTGGTCAGTCGGGCAACAGCCGGTACCGGTACCGTGCGCGACACGCTGCGCAGGAACCCGTCACCGTCCTCCACCGGTACGGCCTTCTGGCTCAGCACCAGCACCACCGCACGGCGGGAGGACACGACGCAGAGCGGCTCGTACGTCGCGTTGAGCAACAGCGTGACAGCAGTGTGGGTCACGGGCTCACCTCCGCGAAGATTCAGTGAACCTGACAACGGCCGCCAGCGCACGCGTTTACTGTGTTCAGCGCGGTCACGCCGCCGTATGAACCTGCGATCACGTGGCGTTCGGCCCTGAAAGACCCTTTCCTGAGCAACGGAGTGGGGCCCATCCCGGGGGGGCGCCACACGGGCCGGTGCCTGGATGCGGTAGCAAGAACCGGTGATTGATCCGCATGACCCACTGTCCCTGCTCAGCGCCATGCCCGCGTGCGTGCACGACCCGGAAACACTGTGCGCGCGGGTCTACAACCTGACCCACGTCGGGTGGCTCGCCGACGGTTCGGACGTGTTCATCGCGAAGCCGGCCAAGATCCTGTTGATCGTCCTGGTGGCGATGGTCATCCGCTCCCTGCTCCACCGGACCATCCGCCGGCTCACCCGGAGCAGTACCGAGGGCAGGACCCCCGGGCTGCTCCGGCCACTGCGCGACCGCGCCGGACTGGGCAACCTCGGCAGCCTGCTCGAGGGCGCGGTGGCCTCCGAACGGCGACGTCAGCGGGCCGAGGCCGTCGGGGCCATCCTGCGCAGCATCGTGTCGTTCGCCGTGCTGTCGTTGGCGTTCGTCCTGGTCCTGGGCGAGCTGGGGATAAATCTGGCACCGATCATCGCCAGTGCCGGGATCGTCGGCGTGGCGGTCGGCTTCGGCGCGCAGAGTCTGGTCAAGGACTTCCTCGCCGGGGTGTTCATGATCCTCGAGGACCAGTACGGGGTCGGTGACGTCATCGACGTGAGCGACGCGTCGGGCACGGTGGAAAGCGTGGGCCTGCGCACCACACGACTTCGCGACGTGACCGGCACGGTGTGGTACGTACGCAACGGCACCATCGCGCGGGTCGGGAACAAGAGCCAGGGTTTCGGACAGGTGGTGCTCGACCTCTCCTTCCCACGGACCACCGACATCGAGCGGGCCGGCGCGGTCATGAAGGAGGTCGCCGACGCCCTGTGGCGGGACGAGGAGTGGGCCGAGGTCATGATCGAGGAACCGCAGTTCCTCGGTGTGGAGAACCTGACCACCGACAGTACGCAACTGAGGCTGATCGCCAAGACCCGTCCGGGTGAACAGTGGCGGGTGGGTCGGGAACTGCGCCGCCGGGTGAAGGAGCGGTTGGACCGGGAGGGCATCTCCTCGTCCTAGACGGTTGGTCCCGGGCCGCGGGTCACGAGGTGCGGGGACGTGGTGGGGTCCTGCCTTCTGTTGGGTGCCTCGCTCCACCGCGCGCCCCCCTGAGAACCACCGGCTCACGAGACAGTCGGCAGCCATCCTGGAACCACACATCTGGCCGGCGGGCCCGAGACCAGGCATCCAGCCCCGAACGCCTCGCCCGGAAACCGCCCGGTGTGTTGGTCCACGTACCGGTCCACGTACCGGTCCACGTACCGGTCGGCGTGCCGGCCGCGGCTGATCGGGGTGTGCCCGAAACCGGACAGTCGAGGCTGAAGGCTCCATCTGCCCGTCTTCACGCCGGTACACCCGAACGCCCGGCGGTCGCCCGTCCTGCGGCCGCCCGACGGCCTCCCGACACACGTCCGGCCTGAGCATCCGAGCATCCACCAACGGGTGGCCACCGTTCGGCGGCCATCGGCGCCCCACCGAGGCCGACTCCGGAACCGTGTCGCGTCCGTGCGGACCGGTGGGTCGACCCGCCAGCCCAACACTGGTGGGGCTGACTGACGTGGAACGTGTGGCGGTGGACGCCAGCGATGCGGTCGTCCCAACGTACCGCCACTGCAGGTAACGGCCGAGTAACACTTTCGTGCTTCTGACGATAGTAGGTGTCTTACTGGGCCAGCCACAGCATATGAAAGAGGCCGTACAGCGGCATCGGGGCTGAGCCGGACGCGCAGGGTGGTTCACACTCTGCGATATGGGAGACACCTCGAGGCAGCGGAGCCGTACGGTGATCGGCGGTGACAGCGGCGGAGCCGGAGGTGATACCCCCGCTACCGACGCGATCGGCCGCCCTGGGGACCTGGAAGGAGTACCGGTGGACGACCGAGCCGCCAGCTATCGCGACGTGTTCGCGGTCAACGAGTACGTCCACCTGTTCACCGCGAACGTGTTGTCCCAGATCGGCGACCAGCTTGCCAAGATCGCCCTGACCTTCCTGGTCTTCGACCGCACCCACTCCCCCACCCTGTCCGCGGCCACCTTTGCCGTGTCGTTCATTCCCTGGGTGGTCGGCGGTCCACTGCTGTCCGCCTACGCCGACCGGTTGCCCCGCCGGACCGTCATGGTGGTCTGCGACGTCATCCGCGCGGTCCTGGTGGCCACCCTGGCCATCCCCGGTGTGCCGGTCGCCGCCCTGATCGGCATCCTGTTCGTCGCCAACATCTTCAGCCCGCCCTTCCTGTCCGCGCGGGCCGCGATGATGCCCGAGATCATGGAGGGCGACCGTTACGTCGTCGCCAACGGACTGGACAACATCACCAACCAGCTCTGTCAGGTCCTCGGCTTCGCGTTGGGCGGTCCGATAATCCTTGCCCTGACGCCGCAGGGCGCGCTGGTGGCCGACTCGCTGACCTACGCGATCTCCGCCGTGCTGTTGGCCGTCGGGGTGAGGTTCCGGCCGGCCGCGGTGGAGTCGACCGGGACCGGGGTCGGTTCGGTGTTGCGGGAGTCCGCCAACGGCGCCGCGTTCGTGTTCCGCAACAGCACGTTGCGTGCCTACCTGCTGTTGTTCTGGCTGGCCACGGCGTTCTCGTTCTCGGTTGAGGGCCTGGTGGCCCCGCTGGCCGAGCAACTGCACGGAGGCCCGAAGGTCGGCGGTCTGCTGCTGGCCGCCGCCCCGGTGGGAGTCGCCGCCGGAGGGGTGTTGATCGGCCGGATGTGCGCCCCGACACTGAGGATCAGACTGACCATCCCGTTGGCTGTGCTGGCCTGTTTCTCGCTCGTGCCGATGCTCTGGGCCCCACCACTCGCCGTGGTGCTGGCCTTACTGGTGCTGATGGGCTTCGGAAACTCGTTCATCATCCCGTTGAACCCGATGTTCGTCCGTGCCGTCCCACCGGAGTACCGGGGCCGAGCGATGGGTGTCGCGGTTTCCGGAGTCAACGTGACCCAGGGGATGGGGATGTTCTTCGCCGGAGTGCTGGCCGAACGGCTCGCCCCCACCACCGTCATGGCCATGTCAGGGTTTGTCGGGACGTTGGTGGTCCTCGGGTTGGTCACCATCTGGCCACATCCGATCTTTCGCACCCGTGCCACCAGCTCGGCCACCGGGGCCGACGCCTCAGGGGAGGCTGCCGCCTGAGTCCAACGCCCGTCCGGGTCGAGTGTCCGGTCGCCGATAGGGCAGGATCGAGGCGTGCAGGACCCCGACACACCCGATGAAACCTCCTTCTACGAGGCGGTGGGAGGTTCCCCGACCTTCCGCGCCCTGGTCTCCCACTTCTATGCCGGAGTGGCCAACGACCCGATCCTCCGGCCGATGTACCCGGAGCAGGACCTGGGTCCGGCCGAGGAACGTCTGAGAATGTTCCTGGAGCAGTACTGGGGTGGTCCCCGCACCTACTCCGAACGGCGCGGTCATCCCAGACTCCGCATGCGACACGTTCCCTACGCGATCGGCGAACGGGAACAGATGGCCTGGCTGGCGCGGATGCGTGAGGCGCTGGACGCCGTCGACATGCCTCCCGAACGATCCGAGCAGATGTGGCGCTACCTGGTTGCCGCCGCAGCGAGCCTGCGCAACCGATGGGACGAGACGGACGAACCACCCGGTTCCACCGGGTAACCACCGCCGGTGGGCTCCGTACGCGAGCACCGGTCACCCTGGCACCAAGCCAGACATGTGGGCCAGACTGGACCGACGGTGACATGACGCCGTACCGGGTTAATTGGGTAACCTACCCCGCCGGACCGCCACGACCGTGTCCGCGCGCACCGGACCAGACACCGGCGGCGGGCCACGACAGGAGTTCGGACGACCGGATCGCGCGCCGGCGTGACCGCGCCGACCGACCGGAGGAGGACCGTGCATCGCTCAACTGAGGCGAGCAGCGCCACACCCGCCACCTCGGGCCGTACCGAGTGGTGGCGTGACGCCGTCTTCTACCAGGTCTACCTCCGCAGCTTCAACGACGGCGACGGCGACGGGGTCGGCGACCTGAACGGTGTCCGGGAACGGTTGGACTACCTCACCCTGCTCGGAGTGGACGCGCTCTGGATCACCCCGTTCTACCCGTCTCCGATGGCAGACCACGGGTACGACGTCGCCGACCCGAGGGGGGTGGACCCCCTCTTCGGTGACCTGGACGGGTTCGGTGAACTGGTACGTGACGCGCACGAGCGTGGGCTGAAGGTCACCATCGACCTGGTGCCGAACCACTCGTCGGACCAGCACCCGTGGTTCCAGCATGCCCTCTCTGCCGGAGCCGGCAGTGCCGAACGGGACCGGTACCTGTTCCGGGACGGCAGGGGTGAGGACGGGTCGGAGCCGCCGAACAACTGGTTGTCCATCTTCGGCGGCCCAGCCTGGACCCGGGTCGCCGACGGCCAGTGGTACCTACACCTGTTCTCCCGGGAGCAGCCAGACCTGAACTGGCACAACGCGGACGTCCGGGCCGACTTCGCCCGCACCATGCGATTCTGGCTGGACCGTGGCGTGGACGGCTTCCGACTGGACGTCGCGCACGGCATCGCCAAACCCGATGGCCTGCCTGACGTGGACGACGGCCAGGGCGCCCTGCTGGAGGGCGACGGGCCTCCGCGGTTCGACAACGACGGGGTACACGACGTGCACCGCATGATCCGCAGGGTGCTCGACGGCTACCCGAACCGGGTGGCGGTGGGCGAGGTGTGGGTGCTCGACGACGAACGGCTGTCCCGGTACCTGCGGCCAGACGAGTTGCACCTGGCGTTCAACTTCCGACTGGTTGAGGCACCGTGGGACGCCGAGGAGTTCACCGACGCGGTGGTGCACTCGCTCAACGCGGTCCGTGCGGTGGGCGCCGCCCCGACCTGGGTGCTGTCCAACCACGACGTGGTCCGACACGTCACCCGGTACGGGGGCGGTGAGATAGGCCGGCGCCGAGGGCGGGCCGCCACCCTGCTCCAGTTGGCGCTGCCCGGCGCCGCGTTCATCTACAACGGCGACGAGTTGGGCCTGCCCAACGTGGAGCTACCTGACGAGGCGCTTCAGGATCCCATCTGGGAACGGTCCGGGCACACCGAGCGGGGCCGGGACGGGGAGCGGATCCCGATGCCGTGGAGCGGGGAGAAGCCTCCCTACGGGTTCACCAGCGGCATGTCGACCTGGCTGCCGATGCCCGACGGGTGGGAGGACATCACGGTCGAGGCGCAGTTGGAGGATCCGACATCGACGCTGTCCCTGTATCGCACAGCGTTGGAGTTGCGGCGGCGATGGCCGGCGGTCTCCACCGACGTGGAGTGGTTCGGCGCACCACACGACTGTCTGGCGTTCCGCCGCGGGGACGGACTGGTGTGCGCGCTCAACGCCAGCAACCGGGCGGTACCGCTGCCGCCCGGAGAGGTTCTGGTGTCCAGTGGCCCTCTCGAGGACGGGGAACTGCCTCCGGACACCTCGGTATGGCTGGCTGATCCCCGGACCGGGTGACACCGGCCCGGTGACTACCGCACCAGCAGCACGGAAACCTCGTCAGGGCCGCGGTAGACCGATCCGTAGGGTGCCGCCAGTCGGGACCACCGGCCGGCGACCGACACGGTGCAGTCGGCGCTGTCGTCCGCGCCAAGAAAGCCCATCCGCCACGCCGCGTGACATACCCGAAGCGGGAACGTCACGGTGTCCTGCTGGTGCGAGACGGTCAACGCCTGGTGGTCGAGTAGGGCGTCGGCCACCGCGGGCCGGACCGGTGCGCCGTTGTTCTGGGCCGTCGCGGTCCGGAAAACCGCGATCCCGGCGCGGACCACCTGTCGCAACGCACCCACCGGAACCGAGTCCACCCGCCGCCACCCCGCCACCGGTGGCAGTTGTCCTCGCCACTCGGCATCACGGCGGGCCGGCAGCGCCACCCGGTCGGAGCCGTCCGGGAATCTGGCCAGTACCTCGGCGAGGTCGGCGGCGCGAACGGTGACATCGCTGCTCCCGGTCAGCACGGCGCGCGCGGTCCGGCTGACCGGCACCCCGAACGGCAGCCTGACGTGGCCGGTCACCACCCGCTGGCGCGGGTCGGTGACCAGCCGCACCAGGGTGCCGGCTGCCAACCGGTCCACCCGCCGCAGGAATGCCTCCAGGTCCGCGGCCTCGGTCTGGTCGAGCAGGTCCAACCCACCGACGACACTCACCCGGGTTGACCCTCCAGGTATCCCCCGAGGAACTCCCGTTCTCCCGGGGTGAGCCGTCGCGGCCGGCCGGCAGCCAGGTCGTAGGGGACCAACAGCGATCGCGCCCGGGCGGCCAGCCACTCCCGCGCACCGGTCTTCGACCCCGTGGTGCCGTCGGTGCCGTCGAAGATCTCATAGTCCATGGTGAACGACGCACCGGCGATCCTGCTGCACCAGATGTCGATCCGGAGCGGCCGGTGCTGGTACCGGACCGGACGGAGGTAGTCGATCTCGTGGCGGGCCACGACCGTTCCCTCGGAGATGGTCCTGATCCCCTCCTGGCTGGCGCGGTGGAAGAGTAGATCGACCCTGGCCTGCTCCAGATACGCCACGAACAGGGTGTTGTTGACGTGGCCGAACGGGTCCATGTCGGCCCACCGCAGCGGGCACAGGTAGGTGTGACGCGACATGTCCCAGAGCCTGGCACGCGGGTACCCGCCACCCACACACCACCCCCCGGGGACACCGGGGCGCCAGGCGGTGAACCGGCAAGGCCGCAGCGAGCACCGCGCGCGAAGGCACGCAAACCAGCGAGAACGCCGCCGGGCACCGACCCGACAGGGACGCCGGGATGCCAGACGGCGAACCGGCAAGGCCGCAGCGAGCGCCGCGTGCGAAGGCATGCAAACCAGCGAGAACACCGCCGGGCACTGACCCGACAGGTACGCCGGGATGC
>DATCWR010000271.1:0-2181 GCA_036566245.1 Mycobacteriales bacterium
TCATCCCGCCGCATGGTCACAGTCCGGCCAGCGCGGTTGCGGCACGCTGCGCGGCTCGCCCGGCCGCCGCCACGTCGACCCGTAGACAGGTACCGTCGGCGACCACCTGTTCGCCACCCACCCACACGTCACGCACCACCCGGCGGGGCGCCGCGAACACCAGGTGCGCGACCAGGTCGGCGTCGGTGAGTACCGGCACGAAGGCCGGGTCGGACAGGTCAACGCGCAGCATGTCGGCCCACCGTCCGGGGGCCAGCACGCCCAGGTCGTCCCGGCCGATCGCGGCCGCCCCGCCCCTGGTGGCCATGCCCAGCACATCTGCAGCCGACAGCGCGGTCGGGTCACGGTCGGCGAGCCTGGCCAGCAGGGCGGCCAGCCGCAGTTCCTCCCACATGTCCAGGTCGTTGTTGGACGCCGGGCCGTCGGTACCCAGACCCACGGTGATGCCGGCCGTCCGCAGGGCCGCCACCCGGGCCACCCCGGAGGCCAGCTTGGCGTTGCTGCCCGGGCAGTGCGCCACCGCCACCCGATACCGGGCCAGCAGATCGATGTCCTGGTCGGACAGCCACACCGCGTGCGCGGCCAGCACCCGGTTGCCCTCGAACAGTCCCAGGTCGGCCAGTATCCGGGGCACGCTGGCCCCGCCGTGCCGGGCCGACACCTCGTCGCCCTCGTGCTCGGTCTCGGCCAGATGCAGGTGCACCAGGGCACCGGTCTGCCGGGCCTGCTCGCCGACCTCCCGCAGCGCCTGGTCGGGCAGTGTGTAGGCGGCGTGCGGCCCGAACCCGACCTCGATCCGGGGATGGTCGCGGTAGCGCTCGACCATCCGCCGTACGTGGTCGACCTGTGCGGTCCAGTCGCCGAACCGTTCCCAGCCGGGCGCGACCACCACCCCGGGGGTCATCACACAGCGCGCCCCGGACTCGTCCACCGCCCGGGCCACCGCGTCGTGGTGGAAGTACATCTCCACGCTGGTGGTCACCCCGAACCGGAGCAGTTCCGCACTGGCCAACAACATGCCGGCGTACACGTCGTCCACGCCCATCCGGGCCTCGCGCGGCCAGACCACCTCGGTCAACCAGGCCGACAGCGGCAACGCGTCGCCCTGCCCACGCAGCAACGTCATCGGGGAGTGGCAGTGCACGTTGACCAGTCCGGGCATGAGCAGCCCGTCCAGACGCCGTTCGGTCCAGCCCTCCGGCCGGGCCGGCGCGTCCGGCGCGCTGCCCACCCAGGTGATCCGGCCGGCACCGTCCACGTCGACCACGCCGGGACGGTGTATCGCCATGGACTCGTCGCAGGCCAGCACCGCGTCGGCCCGGTACCTGACCCCGGGGTTCACCGCTGCCCCGCGGCGGGACGGACGACCTGCCGGTCGGTCACGATCGCGGTCACCAGGTCGGCGGGGGTGATGTCGAAGGCCGGGTTGTAGGCGGCGACCCCGTCCGGCGCGGTGGCCGTGCCGGCGAAGGACAGCACCTCGGTCGGGTCCCGTTCCTCGATGGGTATCCGCTCTCCGGTGGCGGTGGCGAGATCCAGGGTCGACTCGGGTGCGGCCACCACGAACGGAACGCCCGCCCGGGCCGCGGCCAGAGCGAGCGGATAGGTGCCGATCTTGTTCACCACGTCGCCGTTGGCGGCCACCCGGTCGGCGCCCACCAGCACCACGTCGGCCAGCCCCCGGGCCAGCACCGTGGGCCCGGCGGCGTCCACCACGACCCGGTGTTCCACTCCCATCTGGGCCAGTTCGTAACTGGTCAACCGGGCGCCCTGCAACAACGGACGGGTCTCGTCGGCGTACACCATGGCGACCCGGCCACGCCCGTGTAGGACCCGCACCACGCCCAACGCGGTACCCCACTCCACGCAGGCCAACCAGCCGGTGTTGCAGTGGGTCAGCACCCGCAGCGACGGGCCGCCATCGGGATCACGTCGGGCCGATGTGTCGACCAGCTCCTCGACCAGGTCGGCGCCGCGTTCGGCCACGGCCTGACAGCAGGCAACCTGCTCGGTCAACACCGCGCACGCCTCGGCCACCACCGCGTCCGCACCGTCACCCAGTCGGGCCAGCGCACGGTCCACTCCCCACCCCAGGTTCACCGCGGTGGGACGGGCCTTGCGGACCCGATCGGCGGCCTGCTCGACGGCCTCGGGCGAACCGCCGGCCCGGGCGGCCAGGGC
>DATCWR010000273.1:0-23594 GCA_036566245.1 Mycobacteriales bacterium
CCCGGTCGTGCTCGCGGTACCGGTGGGCGCCCCGGACACGGTGCAACGGCTCCAGGCAGTCGCCGACGAGGTGGTGTGCACGGCCACGCCGGAGCACTTCCTGTCTGTCGGTGGACACTACCGGGACTTCCGCCCGGTCACCGACCAGGAGGTACGCCAGACCCTGACCGAGGCCCGATCGGACTAGACCGTCGACGCCGGACCCTGCTCACCGCTCCCTGAGCAGTCGGGACAGCACCGCGCCGGCCCGCTCGACACCGGCGTCGTCAACGTCCAGATGCGTGACCAGTCGGACCTGCCGGGGCCCCATCAGCGACACCAGGACACCCTCGGCGCCGGCCTGTTCGGCGAACGCGGTCGCGTCGGACACCGGTACCAGCACCAGGTTGGTGTCCACCTCGGCCGGGTCCACCCCCACCATCTCGGCCAGTCGCCGGGCCCGGCGGTGGTCATCGGCCAACCGCTCCACGTGGTGGTCCAGCGCGTACCAGCCGGCCGCGGCCAGGACCCCGGCCTGGCGCATCCCGCCGCCCAGCCGCTGGCGCAGTTCCCGGGCACGGTCCACCCGCTCCTGGGAGGACACCAGCAACGACCCGACCGGCGCGCCCAGCCCCTTGGACAGGCACACCGACACCGTGTCGAACAGTTGGCCGTACTCGCGCAACGGCACTCCGCTGGCCACCGAGGCGTTCCAGATCCGCGCGCCGTCACAGTGCACCGCGATGCCGTGCTCATCGGCGATCCGACGAACGTCGCGAAGCGCCTCCAGCGGTTGGATGGTGCCCCCACCCCGGTTGTGGGTCTGCTCCACGGCCAGCGCGGCGGTAGCCACGGTGTGGTAGCCGGCCGGCCGAACCATGGCGGCGACCGCGTCCGGGTCCAGAATGCCCCTCGTGCTGCCCCAGGTGCGGGTGCTGATCCCGCCGTGCACGGCGGCGGCTCCCGACTCGTAGGTGACCACGTGGGCGCCGGCGTCACAGAGCAGTTCCTGACCCGGCCGGACCAGCAACCGGACGCCGAGTTGGTTACCCATGGTGCCGCTGGGCACCAGCAGGGCGGCCTGGTGACCGAACAGGTCAGCCACCCGTTGTTGGAGAGCGTTGACCGTCGGGTCCTCGCCGTAGACGTCGTCGCCCACCTCGGCGGCGGCCATGGCGCGGCGCATTCCCTCGGTCGGGCGGGTGAGCGTGTCGCTGCGCAGGTCGACGACGCCGGTTAACGGTGTGGACGGGGTGGACATGGACAGTTCAGCCACGAAGCATCTCCGCTACCAGGAAGGCGAGTTCCAGGGACTGTTGGGTGTTCAACCGGGGGTCGCAGGCGGTCTCGTAACGCCCGGCCAGGTCGGCGTCGGAGATCCGCTGGGCCCCACCCAGACACTCGGTGACGTCCGCGCCGGTCAGTTCGACGTGGATGCCACCGGGATGGGTGCCCAGCTCGCGGTGTACCTCGAAGAAACCCAGCACCTCGTCGACGATCCGGTCGAAGTGTCGGGTCTTGTATCCGCTGGCCGACTCGACGGTGTTTCCGTGCATCGGGTCGCAGTTCCAGACCACCAGGTGGCCACCAGCGGTGACCTTCTGCACGATGGCCGGCAACACGTCACGAATCCGGGTGCTGCCCATCCGGGTGATCAGGGTGAGCCGCCCGGGTACCCGGTCCGGGTCGAGGCGGGCGGCCAGTTCGGCGGCGACCTCCGGAGTGGTGGTCGGGCCCAGTTTCACCCCGATCGGATTGGCCACCCGGGAGACGAAGTCGATGTGCGCACCGCCCAGCGCTCGGGTGCGTTCACCCACCCAGACGAGGTGTCCGGACAGGTCGTAGGGCCGATCACCCTCGAACCGGGTCAGTGCACGCTCGTAGTCCAGGATCAACGCCTCGTGGCTGGCGTACAGCTCGGCGCCGTGCAGGGTGTCGTCGCGAACCCCACAGGCGCGCATGAACGCCAGCGCCCGGTCGATCTCCCGGGCCAACGCCTCGTACCGCTCCCCGGCCGGGGAGTCACGCACGAACGTCCGGTTCCAGTCGTGCACCCGGCGCAGGTCGGCCATCCCGCCGGTGGCGTAGGCCCGCAGCACGTTCAGGGTGGCCGCCGCGGTCTGGTACGCCCGCAGGATCCGGCGTGGGTCAGGAACCCGTGCCTCGGCATTGGCGGCCAGGTCGTTGACCATGTCGCCACGGTAGGACGGCAGGCCGGACGCGTCGGTGGGAGACGACCGGGGTTTGGCGTACTGGCCGGCGACCCGGGCCATCTTCACCACCGGCACGCTGGCGCCGTAGGTCAGCACCACGGCCATCTGGAGCAGCGTCTTGAGGGTGGCCCGCAGCGCCGGTTCGGTGCACTCGGCGAAGGTCTCCGCGCAGTTACCGCCCTGGAGCAGGAACGCCTCGCCCCGGGCGACCGCGGCCAACCGGTCGCGGAGCAGGTCCACCTCGCTGGCGATCACCAGCGGCGGCAGCGTGGCCAGGGATGAGGCCACCTCGCGCAACGCCTCGGGATCCGGCCAGTCGGGTTGCTGCGCGGCCGGCAGCGTCCGCCACGCGTCCAGATCGTGGTTCACCGCACAAGCCTAGAGGGTCGCCGTCCGGAGCCTCACCGGGGCGTGGCGTGCCCGTCCGCCTAGCCGAACAGGAGTTCGGCTTCCTCGTAGCGCTCCACCGGGACGGTCTTGAGCGCCCGGGTGGCCTCGGCCAGGGGTACCCGAACGATGTCGGTACCACGCAACGCGACCATCGAACCGAAGGCGCGATCGTGCACCGCGTCGATGGCGTGCATGCCGAACCTGGTGGCCAGCACCCGGTCGAAGGCGGTGGGGGTACCCCCGCGCTGGATGTGGCCCAGCACGGTGGCCCGGGCCTCCTTGCCCAGCCGCCGCTCGATCTCCTCGGCCAGCCGCTGGCCGATCCCGCCCAGCCGGACGTGCCCGAACGAGTCGCGGGCACCGGTCTGCAACACCATGGTGCCCTCCACCGGGGTCGCCCCCTCGGCCACCACCACGATCGCGGCGTACCGGCTCTCGAACCGTGTGGTGATGTAGTCGCACACCCGGTTGATGTCGAAGGGTCGTTCCGGGATCAGGATGACGTTCGCCCCGCCGGCCATACCAGCGTGCAGGGCGATCCATCCGGCATGCCGACCCATCACCTCCACGATGAGTACCCGGTGGTGGGACTCCGCGGTGGTGTGCAACCGGTCGATGGCCTGCATGGCGATGTTCACCGCGGTGTCGAACCCGAACGTGTAGTCGGTGGCGCCCAGGTCGTTGTCGATCGTCTTGGGCACCCCCACGGTGGGCAGGCCGCGTTCGTGCAGCATCTGGGCCACGCCCAGGGTGTCCTCACCACCGATGGCCACCAGGGCGTCGATACCCAGATTCTCGATCGTGGCCATGACCCGCTCCGGCCCGTTCTCGACCGTTCTGGGATTGGTCCGGGACGACCCGAGGATGGTTCCGCCACGGGGCAGGATTCCCCGCACGGCCTGGGTGTCCAACGGCATGGTGTCGCCGTCGAGAGGACCGCGCCAGCCGTCCCGGAACCCCACGAACTCATGCCCGTAACGGTCGATTCCCGTACGAACGACGGCACGGATGACCGCGTTGAGACCGGGGCAGTCTCCTCCGCCGGTGAGCAGGCCGATACGCATGTGTTGTTCCTCTTACACGTGACGTTGACCGTGACCTGTGTGGACTGTCCTGTATCGAGGACGCAGCGCCCGACTCTAGCGTGCGACGGGCCACCTGGCCGAACCCGCGCGCATGGCCGAGTCGATCACCCGCCACCGGGCCAGGTTGTGTCGGGCGTCGGCGAGCGCGTCGTGTTGGTCCGCGGGCGGCGGCGGCAGTTCCGGTCGACCGGCCAGTTCCCACAGGGTGCGCAACTCATTGGTGAACCGGGGCATGGTGCGTGGCAACACCCGCATGGGACCCCACAGTTGGCAGAGCACCACGTGGTCGTAGGCGCAGTACCAGGCCCACAGTTCGATCTCGGTACCCGGCTCGGTGAGGAACGCGTACAGGTCCTCCCGGAGTCGGGCCCGTGACCGCCAGGCCGAATCGCCGGGCGAGGGAAGTTTGTCCAACACGTTCCTACGAACCCAGGGAATCGCCCGGTCCGGGTCGAACTCGCTGGACACGCCGTAGAACTCACGTCCCTGCTCGTCGACCACGCCGATCGACACCAACTCGATCGTGTGCCCGTCCTCGATGAACTCGGTGTCGTAGAAGTACCGCCTGGGTTCCGACATCCGCCGCCCTTCTTCATCCTGTCCGTTCGCCATCCATCCTCCTCTCCCGGGCGGACACCGCCGAAGGCCCTCTCCCGGGAGTCGCGACTGGGCGAGGATCGTCCGGAGGGGTGGCGGGCGCCCCCACCCACCAGGGTGGGGAGGAGGTCAGAGTGTGTGCTCGGACAGCCGCCAGGTGCGACACTCGCCGCCGGAACGGCATCGGTACCGCCGCCGGTTCCCACCGGTCCGGTCACCGTTCGCCGTGGAACCCTGCCGGGTCGTTCGGAGGCGGACCAGCAACCCTGGCCCGACGCGGTGGGCCCGGGCCGGTCCCGACGGGCCCGGTAGCACCCACGGTGAGGAGGAGTCATGCCGGTACTCGCGATCGACGCCGGGACGACCGGGGTGACCGCCCTGGTGGTGGACGACGACGCCCGACCGCTCGGGCACGGCTACCAGGAGTTCCCGCAGCGGTTCCCGCGGTCTGGCTGGGTCGAGCACGAACCCGAGGAGATCTGGACCGCCACCCTGGGTGCGTGCCGGCAGGCCCTGGCCGGGTCGGCGGCCCAACCGACCGCCGTGGGGCTGACCAACCAGCGTGAGACGGTCGTGCTGTGGGATCGGCGTAGCCTGCGCGCGCCCCGGCCGGCCATCGTCTGGCAGGACCGCCGCACCGCCGGCATCTGCGCACGGATGCGTGAGGCTGGCCACGAGGAACGGGTCGCCGACCTCACCGGGTTACGGCTGGACCCCTACTTCACCGGGACGAAACTCACCTGGATCGCCGAACACGACGAACAGGTCTACGCCGGCGTTCGGGCCGGTCACACCGCGGTGGGCACCGTCGACTCCTACCTGGTCAGCCGGCTCACCGGCGGCACCCGGCACGTCACCGACCCGTCCAACGCCTCACGCACCCTGCTCCTCGACCTCGCCACCGGCACGTGGTCCGCGGAGTTGTGTGACCTGTTCGGCGTGCCGCCCACGGCGCTGCCCGAGATCGTGCCCTCCTCCGGTGTGGTGGGCCACACCGACCCCGACTCGTTCCTCGGGTTGCGACTGCCGGTCGCCGGCATCGCCGGGGACCAACAGGCCGCGCTGTTCGGTCAGGCCTGTTTCCGGCCGGGCGCGGCCAAGTGCACCTACGGCACCGGTTCGTTCGTGCTGACCAACACCGGGCACATCCCGGTGCGGTCGGCCGCCGGGTTGCTCACCACGGTGGCCTGGGACCTCGGCGACGGCCTGGTCTACGCACTGGAGGGCGCGGTGTTCGTCACCGGCGCGGCCGTGCAGTGGCTGCGGGACGGGTTGGGGCTGATCAGTACCGCCGCCCAGGTCGAGGACCTGGCCCGCTCGGTGCCCGACTCTGGCGGGGTCGTGTTCGTACCCGCCCTGACCGGGATGGGTGCCCCGGACTGGGATCCGCACGCCCGCGGCACGATCCTGGGGATCAGCCGTGGCACCTCCCGGGCGCACCTGGCCAGGGCCACCCTGGAGGCGATCGCGTTCGAGGTCCGCGACGTGGTCGACGCGATGGTCGGCGAGGCCGGCACCGAGGCGCCGGTGCTGTGCGTGGACGGCGGGGCCAGTGCCAACGACCTGTTGTGTCAGCTACAGGCCGACCAGTTGGCGACACCGGTGCGCCGGCCGCAGGTCACCGAGACCACCGCGTTGGGTGCGGCGTTCCTGGCCGGGCTGGGTACCGGCGTCTGGTCGTCCGCCGAGGAGTTGACCCACACCTGGCGACTGGACCGTCAGTTCGACCCGGTGGAGGGGGCACGCGACGACGGCCGGCACGTCCGTTGGCGGCGCGCGGTCGAACGCGCCCGTGACTGGGAACTCTGACCCACCGTGTGGACCGGTCAGCTCGCCCGTTCGACCGGGGCTCTCTCTCCGGCCTGCCGGGCCGCGGCGGCGGTGGCCGCGGCCGCGGCCGAGACCCCTGAGCGGTCCATCTCGGCCTTGACCCTGGCCGCGTAGACGTCCACGTACTCCTGGCCGGACAGCAGCATCAACTCGTACATGATCTCGTCGGTCATCGACCGCTCGACCACCCGGTCGCCGGCCATGCCCTCGTACCGGGAGAAGTCCAGCGGCTTGCCGATGCGGATTCCGATCCGGCCCAGGTGCGGGATGATCCGGCCGGGTGGCTGGATCCGGTTCGTGTCGACCATGGCCACCGGCACCACCATCACCCCCGCCTCCAACGCGGTGCGGGCCACCCCGGTCTTGCCGCGGTACAACCGACCGTCCGGCGAGCGGGTGCCCTCGGGGTAGATGCCCAGCAGCTTGCCCTCGGCCAGCAGCCGCTTACCGGTCTCCAGCCCGGCCCGGGCCGCCGACCCACTGGTCCGGTCGAGGGGAACCTGACCGACCCCGGCGAAGAAGGCCCGGCTCAACAGGCCCTTGAGCCCGGTACCGGTGAAGTACTCCTTCTTGGCCAGGAAGGTGATCCGGCGGGGCACCATCAGCGGCAGGAAGATCGAGTCGCTGAACGACAGGTGGTTGCTGGCGATGATCGCCGGGCCCTGCTCGGGGATGTTCTCGAGCCCCTCCACCCTGGGACGGAAGAGCATGCGCAGCACCGGTCCCAGAACGATCTTCTTGAGGAACCAGTACAGCACCGTATCCTCCAGCCACCCGCCAACAGACCATCAGGAAGCCTACGGTCACCGCCTGAGCGGGCACAACGCGGCCATCAACGGGTACCGTAACTCGTACGGGCGACGGCCCGATGGTGGTACTTCTGCTGCTCTGGACGCGTCGGGAGGGTGGGCCTGGTGCGCGAGCACCGTGTAAGGGTGGGTATGCCCCTACTCGCCCTCGCGGTCGAGGATCGGCATGCGGTGCCCCGCGGGGGGCAAGGAGGTCCGCGATGACCGTGATGCCGGGTGCCGAAGGGTTTCACGCGGATGGCGGTCCGCACGGTGTGGTGCTGTGTCACGGATTCACCGGAACGCCGCAGAGTCTGCGGCCCTGGGCCGAATACCTCGCCGCCGCCGGGTACACCGTGACCGTGCCCAGACTTCCCGGCCACGGCACCCGCTGGCAGGACCTACGGACGACCCCGTGGACGGCCTGGTTCGACACCGTGGACCAGGCGTTCGACGACCTGAGAAGCCGCTGCGCGGCGGTGTTCGTCGGGGGACTGTCCATGGGCGGTGCACTGGCTCTCCGGCTGGCCCAGACCCATCCGGAGGAGGTTTCTGCGCTGGTTCTGGTCAACCCGGCGATCCACAGCTACCGGAAGGACCTCGCGCTGCTGCCGGTGTTGTCCAGGCTGGTGGCCTCCCGACCGGGCATCGGCAGCGACATCAGCAGGCCGGACACTGTCGAACTGGCCTACGGCCGTACACCGCTGCGGGCCGCGCACGAGATGACCAGGCTGTGGAAGCTGGTACGCGCCGACCTGCCCAAGGTAGCTGCGCCGATTCTGATGTACCGCAGCCGGGTCGACCACGTGGTGGACACCAGGTCGAGCACGCTGATTCGGCTGGGTGTTCGCCAGGTTCCGGTGGAGGAGCGCATCCTGGAGCACAGCTTCCACGTGGCGACCCTGGACAACGACGCGCCGACGATCTTCGAGGGCAGCCTGCGCTGGATGCGCGACCACGGTCCGTCACCACGAATCGTCCCACCGGCCCTGTCGCCCGACGGTGGTGGACAGCTAGCGTCATCACCGGGCGAATCGGTCCAAACCACCGAACCGGCAGGGTAGGGAGGCCATGAGCAGCGAGCTTCCGCTTCCCCCGCGCCGAGGACGGCGCGACAACGGCCTGGACGCGGCAACCTACATCCCCCTGGCCGACGTCGACCCACGCATCGGGGAGCACCTGCTCGACGTGCTCCGGTTGGCCGGGGTACCCGCCTACCTCGAACCGTCCGCCGACGTGGAGCCCTACACCCGCGCGTTGGCCCTACCCAGTCCGCCCACCGACCGGCTGTGGGTCGACCGGGAACAACGCGTCGCCGCCCGGCAGATCGTCGAGACCGAGGTGGGCAACCCACGGCCGCGGATTCCCGAGATCCCCGGTGACGACCGTCCCTCCCGCGGGCTGACCGACGCCGAGGAGGAGCAGGCATGGCAGCGGATCGTCGCCGGCTTCGCCGCTGAACCTGACGTCACGGTGCCGCCCTGGCCGGTGGTCGAGGACATCCCCGACGGCAACGAGGACGAGGACCACCGGCCCGCCCCCGCCGCCGGAGGATCCGGCTCGGACCGCCGCGACCTGGTGGGCGGTGACGGCTGGCGCCGCCAGGACGGGTTGCTGGACCACCTGGACCAGCCGGACCCACCGGGTCCACCGGAGGACGAGGAGGAGCACTACGTGCCTCCTCCCCCACCACCGATACCCAGACTGTCCAAGCAGGCGGTGATCGCGATCATCCTGCTCGGTACCGGCGGGCTGATGGTGGTCGCCCCGACCCTGCTCGGCTTTGACGAGACGTCGGGCAAGTCCTTCGGGGTGGTGGCCATCGTGATCGCGGCCGTGCTGCTCGTCTGGCGACTGGGTGAACGGCGTTCCGACGACGGTCCCGACGACGGCGCCGTGGTCTGACCGCGCCACCAGCCGATCGGTACCACGCTGTTGATCTCGATGATCTACCCTGCGTTCGTCACATCGCGGTGACGAGCCGGAGGGCAACGTGCGGTACACCGAGACGGTCGAGGTCGTCGGCCACCTGATGGATTCCGGCATCCTGGCCCGGGTCCTCGACGACGTACTGGAGTACGGCGGCGACTACCGTATCGACAAACTGGACGTGGGGCGCCGGCACGAGGACGAGTCCACAGCCAGGATCTCGATCTCCGCGGAGGACCCGGCGACGCTGGCCCGGATCCAGATGCGCATCCAGACCCACGGGGTGAACCAGGTCGACCCCGGTGAGGCGGTGCTGCGGCCGGCGCCACGCGACGGTGTCTTCCCCGACGACTTCTACTCGACCACGAACCTGGAGACCTCGGTTCGGATCGACGGCCGGTGGATACCGGTCGAACAACCGGAGATGGACTGCGGGCTGGTCTTCGAGGCCGGTCGCGTCCGTACCGTGCCGGTGTCAGACGTCCACGCCGACGAACTGATCGTCTGTGGGGCGTCCGGGGTGCGGGTCACCCTGCCGCAGCCCCGTACCGACGCCGAACACGAGACCTTCGAGTTCATGTCCTCGACGGTGTCCAGCGAGAAGCCGCAGGCCCTGTTGGTTCGGCAGATCGCCCGCCGGATGCGTGAGGTCAAGGCCGAGGGCAGGCGCATCCTGTGGGTGGGCGGACCAGCCATCGTGCACACCGGCGCGGCCCCGGCGATGGTCGCCCTGGTCCAGGGCGGCTACGTCGACGTGCTGTTCGCCGGCAACGCGTTGGCCACCCACGACATCGAGGCGGCGCTGTACGGCACCTCGTTGGGGGTGGACCTGAACAAGGGCTCGGGTGTTCCCCACGGACACGAGCACCACATCCGGGCGATCAACACGATCCGCCGGTGCGGTTCGATCGCCGACGCGGTCAAGCAGGGCGTGTTGACCAGAGGTGTGATGCACGCACTGGTCGAGGCCGGCAAGGACTTCGTCCTGGTCGGATCGGTACGCGACGACGGGCCGCTGCCCGACGTGCACGCCGACGTGATCGACGGTCAGCGGGCGATGCGGGCCCAACTCCACGACGTGGGGTTCTGCATCATGATCGCCACCATGCTGCACTCGATCGGGACCGGGAACCTGCTGCCGGCGTCCATCCCGTTGGTCTGCGTGGACATCAACCCGGCCACGGTCACCAAGCTGGCCGACCGGGGCAGCGCCCAGGCCATGGGCATCGTGACCGACACCGGGCTGTTCCTGGAACAGCTCGCCGGGGAACTCTGCCCGTCCTACCGGGCCACCCCAGGAACCACCACCTGACCGCCGGCTGGCCCCGGAGCGGGCATGCCTCAGGCGGGCTGGCCGGAGTCGGCCGGCAACTCCAGTTCGACCAGCACCGGCCGGTGGTCGCTGGCCTGCCGCACGTCCGGTGAGTCCAGCACGGTGTGGGACCGCACCTGCACCGACGGCTCGGCGAAGACGCCGTCGATGCGTCGGCGCGGGTGGTCCGACGGGAACGTCGCCTCGGTCTGTCCGGTCACCACGCCGGTGTCGACAAGTCGATCGGAGAACGCCTGCCAGGTCTGCCCGGTCGGTTCCTCGTTGAGGTCGCCGGCCACGACCAACGGCACCGACGCGGGTACCCCGCATCGGGACAGTCGGTCGAACAGTTCCTGGACGTGCCGCTGCCGTGCGGCCGGATCGAGGTCCAGGTGGGTGCCGACCACGCTGAACCGCCGGCCGCGCAGCCGGCACACCGCCACCGCCGCACCACGCCGGTGCAGGCCGGGTACCGGTGTGAACATCAGGTCCACGGCGTGGTGGACCTGAATTCCCACCTGACACAACAGCAGGTTTCCGGCGGCACTCCGGCCACCGGTAACCACCAGCAGTCCGCAGTTGCGGGCCAACTCGGCACACCGGGTGCGCCAGCGCAGCAACCGGGGGGCCTCCTGCACGCAGATCAGGTCCGGCCTGGCCTGGCGCACCACCCGGTAGACCGCCTCGGGGTCGCCACGCAGGGAGCGCACGTTGTAACTGAGCAGCCGCAGCGAGGTCAATCCCTCACCACCGACGTACCCGCGGTGCCGAAGACCGCGTCCGCGGCGTCGCGCAGGGCCGCGATCACGGCGCGCTCACCACCCGCCTCGACGAAGTCACAGCACGCCTCGACCTTCGGCCCCATCGATCCTTCGGGAAACTCCCCCTCGACCAACAGGTGTCGGGCCTCGCCGACGGTCAGTCGAGCGCACTCCCGGGCCCGTTCCGTGCCGAAGCCGGTCTGCACCCTGGGTACCTCGGTCAGGATCACCAGTTGTTCAGCCTCCACGATCCGGGCCAGTTGGGCGGCCGTGCGGTCCTTGTCGACCACGGCCTCGACCCCACGGTATAGCCCACCATCGCACACCACCGGTACCCCTCCCCCGCCTGCGGCGACCAGCACGTGACCGGCCTCCACCACCAGTCGCAGCACCGGGTTCTCCACAAAGCCCAGTGGCCGCGGCGAGGCCACCACCCGACGCCACCGACCGGGTGTGATCTCCCGGAACACGTGCCCGGAGACCGCGGCCAACCGCTGCGCCCCGTCCCCGTCGTAGTACGGGCCGACCGGCTTGGTGGGCCGACGGAAGGCCGGGTCCCGACCGTCCACCACGACCTGGGTGACCAGGGTGACCACCCGTTGGGGCAGCCCCCGTCGGCCCAACGCGTTGTCCACCGCCTGGGCCAACAGGTACCCGATCTGACCCTGACTCTGTGCCCCGCACACGTCCATCGGCATCGGGGGGACGTCGGGCGCCGCCGCCTCCTGTTGGAGCAGGATCCGTCCCACCTGCGGCCCGTTGCCGTGGGTCAGTACCAGCGACACACCACGCTCGACCAACCCGGCGAGCACCTCACCGGTCTCCAGCAGTGAGGAACGCATCTCCTCCACCGACCCGGTACTCCTGCTGGGGCTCAGCGCGTTGCCGCCGAGCGCGACAACCACCCGCACCGTCCAGGCCTCCTTAGCCCGGTACCCGAACGCCATTGTCCGGGTGAAGACGATCATCGTCGCACACTGTGCAAGACCGCTCACCGAGACGATGTCGGAGGAAACACGGACCCGCGGCCCATGCCCTCCTGCGGGCCGGTTCGGACGGTCAGCTCGCTCCGGCTGGGCCGGACTGGACGGTTGATTCCACGGTGTCTGCCGACCGCCTCGTGGGCTCCGGCGGTTTGAGGGGGCGTGGGGTGGAGCGAAGCTCCCCCACAGAAGGCAACACAGCACCACACCCCCTTTCGGTGTAACTCCGGAGCCGGGTTCCGCCCCGGCGAGGGCATGGACACAACCGTCCAGCTAGTGGGTGGCCGGGAAACTCAGATCCGCCTCGCCGGCCGGAGCGGCGGAGACAGGAACCGGGTCCGGCCAGCGGGTGGTGACGACCTTCGCCCGGGTGTAGAAGGAGACGCCCTCGGCTCCGTACACGTGGGTGTCGCCGAACAGTGAGGATTTCCAGCCACCGAAGGCGTAGTAGGCCATCGGCACCGGGATGGGTACGTTCACGCCGACCATGCCCACGGTCACCTCACGCGCGAAGTCACGGGCGACCCGTCCGCTGGAGGTGAACACCGCCACCCCGTTGCCGAAGGGATTGGCGTTGACCATCTCGACAGCCTGTGCCACCGTGTCCGCCCGCACCACCACCAGCACCGGACCGAAGATCTCGTCGCGGTAGATCGACATGTCCGGGTCGACCCGGTCGAACAGGCACGGGCCAAGGAAGAATCCCGCCTCGTGGCCTGGCACCGACACCGTTCGGCCGTCCACCAGCAGATCCGCGCCGGCCTCCAGTCCCTCGTCGAGGTACCGGAGGATCCGGGTCCTGGCCTGTGCCGTCACCACCGGGCCCATCTGCGAGTTCTGGTCCAGTCCCGGTCCGACCCGTACCGCGCGGGCCCGGTCGGCGAGGCGGGTCACCAACCCGTCGGCGGCCTGCCCCACCGCGACCACGACAGACACCGCCATGCACCGCTGGCCGGCCGAACCGTAGGCCGCCGAACTGATCTGCTCGGCGGCATGGTCCAGGTCGGCGTCGGGCAGGACCACCGCGTGGTTCTTCGCCCCGCCAAGCGCCTGTACCCGCTTGCCGGTCGCGCTGGCCCGCTGGTGCACGGCACGGGCCACCGGTGTCGACCCGACGAACGAGACCGCGGCCACACCGGGGTGGTCGCAGATCGCCTGCGCCGCGACCTGGTCGCCCTGCACCACGTTGAACACACCGTCTGGCAGTCCCGCCTCGGCGTAGAGCCGGGCAACCAGTAGCGACGCCGAGGGATCGCGCTCGGAGGGCTTGAGCACGAACGCGTTGCCGGTGGCGATCGCGATCGGGTGCATCCACATCGGCACCATGACCGGGAAGTTGAACGGTGTGATGCCGGCCACCACCCCCAACGGCTGTCGCAACGAGTGGGTGTCCACCCCGGTGGACACCTGGTCGGAGAACTCGCCCTTGAGCAGGTGGGCGATGCCGCAGGCGAACTCCACCACCTCCAGTCCCCGCAGCACCTCACCGCGCGCGTCAGAGACAACCTTGCCGTGCTCGGCGGCGATGATCCTGGACAACTCGTCGGTGTGCCGGTCCACCAGGTCGCGGAACGCGAACATGATCCCGGTCCGGTGGGCGAGTGAGACCTCCCGCCACCGGTCCTGGGCCTCGGCGGCGGCAACGACCGCCGCGTCCACGTCTGCCTTCCCGGCCAGGACAACCCGGGCCGACTCCCGCCCGGTCGCCGGGTCATAGACGGGTCCGAACCGATCGGACGTCCCACTGGTCTGCGTACCGGCGATCCAGTGCCGCACCGTCGTCGTCATGTTTGCCTCCATCGTCAGGCAGGCACTATGAGCGCGCCACCAACCACAACGAAAAAGACAAACACACCTATACAGGTTTTGGATACCCGTCTGAAGCTACTCCGACACCACCGTCAGCACACCAGCGACCGCACCTCGTCGACCCGCACCGCCCGTCCCTCGGCCAACGACCGGTCCGCGGCGGCGGCCACGTACAGCGCCTCCAACGACTCGGTTCCCGGGCAGGGGCTCTGCCGGTGCCCGAGTGCCACCTCGATGAACTCGTACAGTTCGCTGACGTAGGCAGGGGCGAACCGGTCGAGGAAGCCGCTCCAGGACCGACCGGCCGGCCAGGCCACCGCCTGCTCACAGGACCGCAGTGGGGTGCGGTCGTCCAGTCCGACCGCGATCGTGGCCTGGGTGCCGGCCAGTTCCATCCGGATGTCATAGCCGGCGCCGTTGTGACGCGACCCGGTGACGGTGGCCAACGTGCCGTCGTCCAACCACAGCAGGCAGGCCGCGGTGTCCACGTCGCCGTAGGCGCCGAAGTCCGGGTCGCCGCGGTTCGCACCGGTGGCGTACACCCGGACGATGTCGTGGCCGGTCAGCCAGCGCAGCACGTCGAAGTCGTGGATGAGCAGGTCACGGAAGATCCCGCCCGACGTGGGCAGATAGGAGGCGTGCGGCGGAGCCGGGTCGGCACCCACCATGCGTACCGCGTGCAGGGTGCCCAGGGTGCCGTCCCGCAGTGCCTGGCGGGCGCGAAGGTAGCCGGTGTCGAACCTGCGCTGGAACCCGACCTGGAGCGGCACCCCGGCCCGCGCCACCTGGTCGAGCACGGACCGGGTACCGGACACGTCCAGGGCGACCGGCTTCTCGCAGAACACCGGCAGTCCCCGGGCCACCGCCGCACCGACCAGGCTGGGATGCGCCGCGGTGGACGCCGCGACGATCACCGCGTCCAGCCCCGCGTCCAACACGTCGAACGGACCACCGACCGACACCGCGCCCAGTTTGTCGGCCAACGCCGCGGCCCGACACGGATCGAGGTCGCCCACCAGCAGCCGTTCCACCCGTGGGTGCTGACTCAGCGTGGTCGCGTGGAACTCCCCGATCCGACCTGCCCCGAGCAGACCGACCCGCATCTGTCCTCCCGCAGCCCCGCGGCCAGTAGCGTTTGCCGCGTCCACCAGGTACGCGGACGGCACACACCGCACGGCGCGCCGCCGGTGTCACCGTCGCGGCGTGCCAACAGACCAGCGACGAAGATCAACATACGGTACCGGGAGTGACCGATCCGCATGATCATCTGGTGCCCGGACGGGTCCGGATCGCGGCCAGACCATCCTGACGGGTGACCACCGCGACACGTTCGGGTGACGACAGGTCCGGTCAGACCCGACGCCTGGCCAGGTCAGCCGCGCCGATCAGCCCGGCGTCCGGGCCAAGTTGGGCCAGCCGGATCTCGGCCACCGGTCGAAAACCACGCCCGGTGAGGCTGCCGGCGAACGCCTCCTGGGCCGGGCCAAGCAACAGGTCGCCGGCCGCGCACAGACCACCCCCGACGACCACACAGGACGGATCCAGCACGGCGGCCAAATCGGCGATGCCGCGACCCAGCCAACGACCCATCGCGACGAAGATCTCCACCGCGGAGGGGTCACCCTCCCGAGCCGCCGTGGTGACGTGGTTCCCGGTCAGGCTGGCCGGGTCGCCACCGGCGAGTTCCAGCATGCGGTGGGCGGCCACCGGGGACACCTCAGCCAGCTCCCGGGCGTCCCGGGCCAGGGCGGTGCCACTGGCGTACATCTCCCAACATCCCCGGTTTCCACACGCGCACCGACGCCCACCGGCGACGACACACATGTGTCCCCACTCGCAGGCCACCCCGTTGGCCCCCCGGAACAGGGTCCCGGACACCACCAGGCCACCGCCGATACCGGTTCCCAGGGTGATGCACACGACGACCCGCTCACCCCTGGCCGCACCGAACCGATACTCGGCCCACGCCGCGGCGTTGGCGTCGTTCTCCACCACCACCGGCAGCCTGATCCGGTCGGACAGTGCGTCGCGCAGCGGTTCGTTACGCCAGGCCAGGTGTGGGGAGAACAGCACGGTGGCCCGGTCCGAGGCGATCCACCCGGCCGCACCGATACCCACCGCGACGATCTGGTGCCGGTCGGACAGTTCGTTCACCGCGTCGATGATCGCGTCCTCGGTTTCGTCCACGTCCAGGCTGGGTGTGGGCCGGCGCAACCGGTCCAGCACCCTCCCCTGGTCGTCGACGACACCGGCGGCCACCTTGGTTCCACCTATGTCCACGCCGATGGCGAGTGCCAACCCCGCAACTCCTAGCTGATCTCGATGCGTTGCACCCCACCGCCGGGCCGGCCCGCCGTCGACTCGCCGGCCGACGTCACGTCCGGTGGGGTCGGGTCCGGGTCGAGCAGGGTGCGCAGGGCCTCCAGCAACGCGTCGGCCGCTCCACCCAGTGTGGTGGCGAGCCCTGACCGGTCCCCGGCGAGCGCGGCCAACAGCCGGCACACCGGACAGAACCGGCACTCCACGGAGTCGGTGGGAGCCCGTTCACCCAGCGTCGTACTCGCCCAGGACTGCACCGCGAAGAGCAGGCGGGCGACCTCCTCGCCGATCGTGCCCCACTGCGGACCATCCGCTCCGGTGTGCTGGCTCACCCGACAACAGTCCCTTCCAGGCCCGCCGACCGCCACGGACCTCGGGTGGGCCAACCCTGCCCGCTCACTGTTCCACCACCTCGACGCCGTCCGTACCGCCAACCGTGCTGGGATGGGCCCACCGATCGGCCGCAGACAACAGCGCGGTCGGCCAGCGCGCCGGATCGGGCCGGAACCGCACCCGTAGCCACCCGTCGGCCAGCCGGGCGCCCTCGACCGTGCACCGGCGCAGCACGGCGGGCAGCGGGATCACCCGCCGATGGTCGTCGAGCGTGACCACCAACCCGTCGTCGACCCGGGCCAGGTCCAGTTGGTCGCGTTCGACCAACGGAAGTCGCAGCGCCCACTCGAACCCGTCGGCGACCTGGTCGACCCGTACCGACGGACCCGCGGTCCCGCGCCCCTGTCCGTGGGGCCGCCCTTCCACCGGCCCGGCGGACGATGACGGGTCCTCCAGTCCGATCGCCTGATCGGCCAGGTCCAGCAGCGCCGCCACGCCCACCGGTTCGTCGACCTGGCGCGGCACCCGACGGACCGGCACGTCGGCGAACAACTCCGCGATCAGGGCCAACTGCCGTTGCTGGGACCGCACCCAGCCCTGATACCGGTCGTCGCCCTCGCCGCCGTGCCGGGACGTCTGGTCGGGCAGCACCTGAGTGACCACGACCTCCTCGAGCAGGTGGCCGTGCAGGGCGAGCGCGGTCGCCGTCCGACGGGCCTCCGCCACCGCCGCGGCCCGAGGGGTGAGCACCAACCGGACAGAGGTGTCCGCGGAGCGCAGCAGCGAGTCGACCTCGGCCAGCGTCATCCGCAGGTCGGCCACCGCCTCGGCCAACGCGCCGACGGTGGTGGCCGGTGTCCCGGACGCGGGCCGGGTTGGCCGGTGGTGGGCGACGAGTCGCCCCACATACCAGGCGAGGGTCGTGGGCAGGGCCACCAGGCGGAGCGCGTCCACCGTGGTGGCGCAGTCGAGCACCATGGTGTCCCACCGACCACTGTTCGCGTGGTCCCGGACCTGGAGCAGCGCCAGGGTTGGTTCGACGGCGGGCAGCAGTGCCAGTTCGTCGGCCGACACCGACGATCCGTCGCCCAGTGGGGACAGGCTGTCCAGCAGGTCGCGGAGCATTGGCCAGGACTGCCCGAGTCCGCGCCGGGTGTCCACCCTGGCCGCGTACAGGCCCGCGCCGATCTCGGCCGGCTCGGCGCCCACGGGCACGCCCAGGGTGTCTGCCAGGTGGTGCGCCGGATGCACGGACAACAGTAGGGTCTTGTCTCCACCGCGAGCCAACCGCGCGGCGGTGGCCGCGGCCACCGTGGAGGTTCCGTCCCCACCCTTGCCGGTGAACAACAGCGTCCGCACGTCGAAGAGGGTAACCGACGCCGTTCGGTGCCTTTCCCAGGCGGACCAACACCGCCGGGTACTGGTCAGGTGGGGAGCGGGCTCAGCCCTCCACCCGTTTCTTCAGTTCCTTCAGGGCGGTGTCCATGATGACCTTCTCGGCCTTGCGCTTGAACATGCCAAGCATCGGCATGGACAGGTCAACGGTCAGGCTGTAGGTCACCGTGGTCGGAGCGTCCGGGCCCGGGCCCGGACGCAACTGGTACGAGCCGTGCTGACTCTTCTGGATCTGGCCGCGGACCAGCCGCCAGCTCACCCCGCACCCGTCGGATGCCCAGTCGTACTCCAGCACGTAGTCGTCCCGCACCACGCCCGCGTCGATGACGAAGTGCACCAGCCTGGCCCGCCCCTGGCTGTCCCGGTCGACCACCTCACAGGTCTTCACCGACGCGGCCCATCGGGGGTACGCGTCGAAATCTGCGATCACGGCCATCACGGCCGAGGGCGGCGCGTCGATCACGATCGACTGGGTGGACTGCTCGGCCATGGGCGAAGGCTACCCGTTGGAGCCGACCGGACCGATCACCACTCGAGCGCGTACGGTCGCCCGAGGCCGCGGAAGTGTCCGACATTCACGCACTCGGTGCGGCCGATCCGGATCCGCCGCTGGAGCGGCTGGTGCACGTGGCCGAACAACACCATCCTGGGTTGGGTGTCGCGGATCGCATCGAGAACCTGTTCGCTGCCCCGCTCGAACCGCCGGGCCACCACGTCGTAGGTGAGTTCGGGCAGGGCCGGCGGGATGTGGCAGCACAGCACGTCGACCGCGCCGACCGCGGCCACCTTGGCGGCGTAGTCGGCGTCGGAGATCTCGTACGGGGTGCGCATCGGGGTCCGCAACCCCCCACCGACGAAACCGAAGGTGCGCCCGCCGATCTCGACCACCTCCCCGTCGAGCAGTCGCACCCCCTCCCGGAGGAACTCCGGCAACAGGTGCGGCACGTCGACGTTGCCGAAGGTCAGGAAGGCCGGGGTCGGCATCGCGGCCAGGATGTTGGCGTACTGCCTGCGCACGACCCGTTGGATCGCACCGGGAGCGTCCTCCAGGCCGGCCCACAGGCCACGGGAGAACGTCCGAGCCTCGTCGAAGCGCTGCTCGTTACGCAACGCCACGTACCGGCCCACCGCCTCGGCGCCGAACAGCTCACCCATGATCCCGGCCCGGTGGTCGGCGTAGTCGACGAACAACAACAGGTCGCCCAGACACACCAACACATCCGCGCCGTCGCGCGCCCGACGCAGGGCGTCGACCCGCCCGTGCACGTCGGAGACCACGTGAACCCGCATGAACCGCAGCGTAGTGCCGCGCTCCTGCCGGCCCACCGACCTACTCCAGGCTGCGTGCCTCCACCCAACCGGCCAGGTCGAGCAGCCTGGCGTCCGACCCGAACCCGGCGACCAACTGCACGCCCACCGGCAGGCCGTCCACCAGGCCCATGGGCAGGGTGACCGCCGGGACGCCGGTCACGCTGAACGGCAGGGTGAGGGGCAGGAACGCGGTGCGGTGCGGCACCGGTCCTGACTCCAGTCGTACCTCGGTGGCTCCCCGTGGCGACGCGGGCACCGGCGCACCGGGCAGCAACAGAGCATCCACCCCGGACAGTTCGGCCGCCAACCGCTGCCGCGCGTCGGCACGCACCTGCCTGGCGGCCAGGTAGTCCAACGCCGAGTAGCCCCGGCCTTCGAGCAGAGCGTCACGCACCGGGGGGCTGAACCGGTCGGGGTCCTGCTCCAAGGCGGCGCGGTGCACCCAGGCCGCCTCCGGTCGGGTCAACGGGTTGTAGGCGGACAACAACGCCTCGACGTCGGGGAGTCTGGCGTCCACGATCCGGGCCCCGGCCGCCCCCAGCCGGTCGACCAGTCGGCCGAAGCACTCGCGCACCCCAACCCCCAGGCGACCCTCCAGGAACCGCCAGGGCACCCCGAACCGGGGCGCGCTCACCGGGTGGGCGGCCACGTCCTGGCCGGCCAGCACGGACAGCATCAGCCGAGCGTCGGCGACGGTCCGGGTCAGGGGCCCACCGTGGTCGCAGGTCACCGACAACGCCAGTGCCCCGTCCAGTGGCACCATCCGATAGGACGGCTTCAACCCGACCACCCCGTTGAGAGCCGCCGGGATCCGGATGGAACCAGCGGTGTCGCTACCCAACGAGGCCAGTCCCACGCCCAGCGCCACCGCGACCGCCGACCCGCTGGAGGAACCGCCGGACTGGCGGGCCGGGTCGTGGGCGTTGCCCACGTCACCGGTCACCGGGTTCTCCCCGGTGATGCCCATGGCGATCTCCACCATGTTCGTGGTGCCCAGCACGATCGCGCCGGCGGCACGCATCCGGGCCACCGCCAGCGCCTCGGTCTGGCTGCCGGTCAGCTCCGCCGGCAGTGGTGCGCCGGTACCGGCCCGCATGGTGGTTCCCCGCACCGCGAACAGGTCCTTGACGGTGACCGGCATGCCGTGCAGCGGACCGACCGGCTCCGGTTCGGCGCGCAGTTCCCGTGCCCGGTCCCGGGCGGCGCGGTCGGTCAGTGTGGCGATCGCGTTGTGCGACCGGCGCTCCTCCGCGCAGCGCAGCGCCACCTCGGTCAGTTCGACCGGGTCGGTCTGACCACGACGGAGCGCACGCAGTGCGGACAGCAGCGTGTTCACGAGATCCCCTCACCGGGGCGGCGCGCGCCCTCGAGTTCGTCCTTCAACGCCCAGAACAACCGTTTCGCGTGCCGCGCCCGGCGGCGAGCCTCCCGGGTCACGGTCCGGGGTCGTGGTGTCCGGTCACCGGCCATGTCGGCTCGGACATAGTGGTGCACGATCACCCCGTCGGCGTGTGGTTCCAACCACACCTCCATGCTGCCGACCAGGGCGCCCGACACGGTCCAGCGGACCCCCTGCTCGGCGCGGTCCTGGAAGACCGACAGCGACAGGTCGGGCCACCAGGTCACCCATCGGGCTGGATCACGCAACACCGCGGCCACCCGGTGTGCCTCGGCCACGACGAACGACTCTTCGATCAGGTCAATCTGTGGCATACGGTGGTGTCTCCGGGTCTGGCGAACCTGCGTTGTCCACAGGATGCCAGCCCTCCGTCCCGCCCGGTACGGCCCCTGGTCCGGCCAGCCCGTGGTCCGCCGGTGATCGGCAGACAGCATGAAACCAACCGTCTAGGTTGGGGTCAGTCAGCCCGGTGATGAGGAGAGGCCCCGTGCGAGAGTTCTCTGTCCCGGCGGTGGCACACGTGCCCGCCGAGGCGAACCTCACCGACATGGTGTTCGACAACGCCAGGCAGCACCCCGACGCGATCTCGTTCGCTCGACGAACCCACGACGGGTGGGAGGACGTGACCGCCGCCCGCTTCGCCGCCGAGGTGGCCGCGGTGGCCTCCGGCCTGGTGGCCGCCGGGGTGGCCCCGGGGGACCGGGTCGGGCTGATGTCGAAGACCCGGTACGAGTGGACCCTGTTCGACTACGCGATCTGGTCGGCCGGCGCGGTCACCGTGCCGGTCTACGAGACCTCCAGCTCCGACCAGGTCCGGTGGATCCTGGAGGACTCCGGCGCGGTCGCGGTGGTCGTCGAGACCGAGGAACACCGCCGTACCGTCGACGGCCTGCGCGCGCAGTTGCCCGGTCTGGGCAACGTGTGGCAGATCGAACGTGGTGCCATCCACACCCTGCGCGGAATGGGCGGTGGCGGGCACAACGAGGAGGTGGCCCGTCGTCGGGCCGCACTGGGCGCGGACGACCTGGCCACCATCATCTACACCAGCGGGACCACCGGCCGGCCCAAGGGTTGTCGGCTCACCCACCGCAACCTGCTCGCCGAGGTCCTGACCATCCTCCCGGGGCTGCGTCAACTGTTCAGCGAGGACTCCTCCACGCTGTTGTTCCTGCCGCTGGCACACGTGTTCGCCCGGGCCATCCAGTGCGGTGCGGTGTACAGCAGGTGTCGGATGGGCTTCACCTCCGACGTCAAACAGTTGGCCACCGACATGAGGACGTTCCGGCCGACCTTCCTGCTGGCGGTCCCGCACGTGTTCAACAAGGTGTACAACACCGCGCGGCAGACCGCCTACACCAGCGGCAGAGGCAAGGTCTTCGACCAGGCCGAGAAGGTCGCCGTGGCCTACAGCGAGGCACTGGACCGGGGCGGCCCGAACCTGAAACTGCGCCTGTCACACCGGTTCTTCGACCTGCTGGTGTACGGCAAACTGCGCGCCGCGCTGGGCGGACGGTGCCGACAGGCCATCTCCGGGGGCGCCCCGCTGGGTGCCCGGCTGGCGCACTTCTTCCGGGGCATCGGGGTGACCGTGTACGAGGGGTACGGGTTGACCGAGACCACCGCCGGGGCGTGCGTCAACCTGGAGGGCGCGCTTCGGATCGGCACGGTCGGACGCCCGGTCCCCGGCGTGTCGGTCCGGGTGGCCGAGGACGGCGAGGTGTGGCTGTCCGGCGACATCGTCTTCGATGGCTACTGGAACAACCCGACCGCCACCGACGAGACCATGGCCGACGGATGGTTCCACACCGGCGATCTGGGCAGGTTGGACGCCGACGGTTTTCTGACCATCACCGGGCGCAAGAAGGAACTCATCGTCACCGCGGGTGGGAAGAACGTGGCCCCGACCGTGCTCGAGGACCAACTACGGGCCCACCCGTTGATCAGTCAGGCCATGGTGATCGGAGATCGGCAGCCGTTCGTGGCCGCCCTGGTGACGCTGGACGCGGAGTTCCTGCCCGCGTGGCTGACCGCCCATGGTCGGGCTGGCGACACACCGGCGGACGAACTGCGCGAGGACCCGGCGCTGCGGGCCGAGATCCAGGCCGCGGTGGACGAGGCCAACAGGGCGGTGTCCCGGGCGGAGTCGATCAGGGAGTTCCGGATCCTGTCGCGAGACTTCACCGTGGAGGGCGGCGAACTGACCCCGTCGCTGAAGCTGCGCCGGTCGGTGATCCTGGACGAGTTCGCCGAGGACGTGTCAGCGATCTACCAGCCCCGCCGCTGAGGCACCCGCGCTGGTCAGGGGCGCAACAGGTCGCCCAGGCGGGCGGCCAGCACGTCCCAGCGCCACTCGTCACACACCCAGCGTCGGCCACGTTCACCCATCGCCCGGGCCTTGTCCGGGTCGCTGAGTAGTGCGGTGATCCGGTCGGCCACCGCACTGGCCGACCGCCCGTCCACCAGGTAACCGGTCTCGCCGTCCCGCACCGCGTCGGGGGCACCACCGGAGTCCCCTGCGACCACCGGCAGGCCGCTCGCCGACGCCTCCAGGTAGACGATGCCCAGGCCCTCCACGTCCAACCCACCCCGCCGGGTTCGACAGGGCATGGCGAACACGTCCCCTGCCGCGTAGTGGGCGGGAAGTTCCTCCCAGGGAACGGTGTCGGTGAACACCACGTCGGCGGACACCCCGCCGTGTTCGGCGAGCCGGCGCAGGGTGGGCAGGTACGGGCCACCGCCCACCACCAACAGGGCCGCACCGGGTATCCGACGGCGCACCGAGGGCCACGCCCGGACCAGGGTGTCCTGACCCTTGCGCGGCACCAACCGGGACACGCACACCACCACCGGCCGGTCGGTGAGCCGGTACCGGGCACGCACCGGTGAGCCGTCCACCCGTGGATGGAACGTGTCGGTGTCGACTCCGGGTGGCAACCGGCGCAGGGTGGCGGTAGGGCCGAGCGCCGGGGCGAGTCGGCGCCTGGTGTACTCGCCCAGGTAGGTGACCACGTCGACGCCGCGACCGATGCGGCCGAGCAACTGACGGGCACCGGGCAGTGCCGCCCACCCCGCCTCGTGGCCGTGGGTGGAGGCCACGAGGCGGTCCACTCCGGCCCGGCGCAGCCCCGGGGCGAGCAGGCCCAGTGGCGCGGCCGCCCCGA
>DATCWR010000277.1:0-3679 GCA_036566245.1 Mycobacteriales bacterium
CTCTCGGGCTGTCCGCGAACCACCACAGGGCAATATGGGTGTCGAGCAGCAGGTTCATGGCTCACGTCCCCCGAACGCATCCGCGATGTCGTCCGGAAGTTCGTCGAAGTCATCGTGAATGACAACCTGTCCACGCCAGACGCCAGGCTCACGACGTGGCCGTGGAGGCGGTGGGAGCAGCCACGCCACCGGATGACCATCTTTGGTGATCACGACCCGTTCGCCTTGTTCCACCCGGGACAGCAGGGCGGAAAGGTTGGCACTGACCTCGTTGAGGTCGATTTCGGTCGCTGGTTCGTCCACCTGCCACCTCCCTTCCGGATCGGGCACGGTATGCGCTCTGGTCAACACTGATGAGGACATAACAACAAGATAACACGCATCGTCGCGATCCAATTTCTCCAAATTGCTACACTGCAATGTAGTTCGATCTACTGGAGCCTGTCATCCGGCGGTGAGGCCGCCGTCGACGAGCAGGGTGTGGCCGGTGAGGTAGGACGAGGCGTCCGAGGCGAGGAACACCGCCGCGCCGGTCATCTCCTCGGCCCGGGCCCAGCGGCCGAGTGGGATCTGGTCGGTGAGGGCCCTGGATGCCTCCGGGTTCTCCCACAGGTTCCGGTTGAGATCGGTGGCCGTCCACCCGGGACACAGAGCGTTAACCCGGACGTTCGCCTGCCCCCACTCCATCGCCAGCGACCTGGTCAACGAGATCACCGCGGACTTCGACGCCCCGTAGGGCGCCAACATCGGAGTGCCGCCGACCCCGGCCACACTGGACACGTTGATCACCGAACCGGAGCGCTGTTCCAACAGGTGCGGTGCGGCGGCCTGCAACACGTGCACGATCGAGTCGACGTTGAGCCGCATCACCTTCTCCCACCCGGAGAAGCGCATCTCGGTGAACGGCACCATGAAGGAGGTGCCCCCGGCGTTGTTCACCACGATGTCGAGACCGCCCAGGCCGTCGATCGCGGCGGTCACCATGCCCTGGGCGGCGTCCCGGTCGGTCACGTCGGCGGCGATGGCCAACACCCGCCTGCCCAGCTCGGAGATGTCGGTGCGCACCTGCTCCAGATTCGCCACGCTGCGACTGTTCACAGCCACGTCGGCACCCTGCCGGGCCAGCGCCACCGCGATCGCATGCCCGATACCCCGGGACGCCCCGGTGACAAGCGCCTTCTTACCGGTCAGGTCGAACAGGGCCATCCGACTTCCTCGTCTCACTGGGTCACTGGGCTGGGTCGTTCGTTCGTTGAACAACCTACGCAACCGCACCACCCCGGCGAGGTCATCTCAGCCGTATCTGGGGGCGTTCCGGGAACGCTGGATGTTCGCCCGCCGGCGGTCGCGGGCGTTCCAGCAGGGCCGGTGCCAGTGCCGCCGCTGGTCCAGCCCGCCATCCGCGCCGATCGGGTCGGCCGGCCAGGTGACCAGGTGCGGCACGCCGGCCGGGATCTGTTGGTCACAGCCCGGGCAGCGGTAGACCTTGCCGGATGTCGCGCCGGTGACCGGGCGGACGATCCAGTCGCCGTCGGCCCACTCCTGGACCCGCTGCGGCACCAGGTGGCCGCCGTCTCGGGGGCCGTCGTCGTCGGCCCGGGACGGTTCCTTACCGTTCCGGCGACGCCGGTTGTGCCGAGGGCTCACCCGTTCAGGGTATTGCGGCACGATCCCCGGCCAGATATCGGCCACCGGATGTCCGCCGGGTGTTACCAGGGTTCGCCGCTCGGTGACAGCGGTGCGATACGGACAACCGGTGATGTGGAGCCGCCGTCCGTGTCCACCGTTAGGGGCTGGTTGTCTGCGTTGGCCGACGGTTAGTGTCGCGGCCATCTGATCACCGTCGGTGAGGCACCGGCGCAGTCGTCTGTCAGGAAGTTGTGCGATGGCCCAGAAAGCGCGGGACCTGAATCCCGGTCGGTCGGCGCTGGACCTGTTCGGTGCCGAACTGCGGTACTGGCGGGTCAAGCGGGACCTGTCCCAGGCCGGGCTGGCCGAGTTGACCCACTTCAGCGCTGACCTGATCTCCACCCACGGCCACAGCCGGATCAACGCCCCGCCGGTGTCCAGTGCGGCGTCGCACGCCTCGGTGAACCCGCGCAGTGGCCAACGGACCGCCTTCTCCACCTTGCAGACCGAGCACCAGAAGGCGCTGGAGGAGTCCGCGAACGCCAACCGTGCGGACCGCGGCCCGGCCCATCCGGACAGCGTGGACGGCGCCATGCAGGCGGCACATCTGGCACCGGCCCGACGTCGATTCCTGTCCCATACTGGGCGTGGTAACCGCACCAGGTCCGGCCGGTGGAACGGTCGTCACTGGCCGGCCACCCGGACCGCACCAGGGTGGCCTGGCTGGCCCGGGTGGCCGGGTTGGTCGGGTGGTGCGCCACCGAGCCTGGAGGAGCAACTGCTCATGGCCGCACACGAGTCCGCCGAGTTCTCCGACCATCCCTCCGACGTGGGAAAGGCGACCCTGGACCGGTTGCGTCAGGACGTCACCCGACTGGCCCGGTCGTTCGCCAACGCGCCGCGGCTGGACGTGTTCGTCCAGGCCCGCTGGTTGCGTGACCGCGCGTTCGCCCTGCTCGACGGCCGGCAACGGCGCACCGAGTTCCGGGATCTGCACTTCCTGGCCGGTGCTACCTGCGGAATGCTCGCCGAGATCACCCAGGACTTCGGTTTCTACGAGGAGGCGATGGTCCACACCCGGACCGCGCTGCTCTGCGCCGACCAGGCCGGGCACAACGGTCTGCGGGCATGGATTCTCTGTGAACAGAGCAACATCACCTACTGCGACGGTCGACCCGGCGACGCCCTGCTGTTCGCCCGTCGTGGACAGGAGTGCGTCGCCACCGGCACGGTCAGCGTGTGGCTGCCCGCGATGGAGGCCCGCGCCACCGGTCAACTCGGCGATGCCCAGGCCACCCGGGCGGCGTTGGCGCGGGCAAACGAGGCTCGGGAGCAGGTAGCACCAGACATGTTGGACGAGATCGGCGGCATTCTGTCCTTCTCCGTTCCCAAGCAGCACTTCTACAGCGCGGAGTCCTATCTGGGCATCGGCGATCACCCGGCCACGGTGGACGAGGCCGGCTCCTGCGTCACCGGTTACCAGAGCGGGCGGGCCGAGGCACGCGCCTTTGACAACGAGGCGTCCACCCAGGTCAACGCGGCCACCGCACACGTCCTGGACCGTGACCTCGACGCGGCCCGGGAGGCCGCCCAACCCGCGTTCGGCATCGCCCACGAACTGCGCATCGACGCGTTGAACCAGCGGTTCCGGCGGTTGCACCGGCATCTCACCGAGCCGGTGTTCACCAACTCCGCGCAGGCCGCCGACCTGCGCGACCGGATCGAGGACTTCCTGGCCACCTCGACCCCCACCCTCCCCCCGGCCGCGTAGGAGTAGATCCACCGACCTGTGCACCGCGATCGTTGCGCAAGTGGTTAGGCTTCCTGCATGGCAGTTGATGTCGGCGTGCGAGACCTGATCCGCAGCTATGCCAGGCTGCGGGACAGCGCTACCCAAACCAGTGGGTCAGCCGCCTCCCTTTTACTCTGCTATGGCGTGGAATGCGGCATGAAAGCCGCATACCTCAAAAGGGTGAGTGCTCGCGGAACGCAGGATCTGCCGCCCGACGTACGCAACCACGACTTACGAAACATCGCAAAAAAACTCAGA
>DATCWR010000290.1:0-13883 GCA_036566245.1 Mycobacteriales bacterium
GCGTTCGACGGGGTGAGCACCACCACGTTCGGCACGGCCTCGACCGGTACCTCCTGCGTGGACGGATTCCGTGGCACCTCGGCGGCCACACCGCACGTCACCGGCGCCGCGGCGTTGGTGAAGAGCGCGAACCCGTCGTTCGACGCCGCGCAGATCGAGAACTACCTGGAGCAGCACGCCACTCCCAAGGGGACGGCCAACGAGTTCGGGCACGGCGTGCTCGGCATGGGACCACAACAGACCCCACAGGCACCACAGGGGGACACCTACCAGCCGCTGGCCACGCCCACCCGCATCCTGGATACCCGCACCACCAACGGCGGGCACTTCGGCAAGATAGGTTCCGGTGAGATCTTCACCCTGACCGTGCCCGGACTGCCCGCCGATGCCACGGCGGTGGCCATCAACGTGACCGGCACCGCCCCGACCAACAACACCCACATCGACGTCTTCCCGGTGACCTACACCGGAACATCGACGCTGAACCTGGTGGCGAAGCAGACGGCCGCGGTGTTCACCATGGTCAGACTGGGCCCGAACCACACCATCAAGGTCCGCAACCAGATCGGGTGGACCGACGCGATCGTGGACCTGCTCGGTTCGTTCACACCGAACGGCGGTGCGACCTACGTGTCGAAGAACCCGCCGGAACGGTTGCTGGACACCCGCACCACCAACGGCGGGCACCTGGGCATGATCGGCCCAGGGGAGACGTTCGCCCTCCAGGTGCGTGGTCGGGCTGGCGTGCCCGACGATGCCACCTCGGTCATCGTCAACGTGACCGGGGTGAACCAGACCACCAGCACCTATCTCGAGGTTTACCCGAGCGAGCCGACCGACACCTCGACACTCAACCTGGACGGCACCTCGCTGCGGGCCAACCTCACCGCCGTGGGAATCGGGTCGGACGGCAAGATCAGGATCCACAATCTCAAGGGAAGCCTGAATGTGATCGTGGACCTGCAGGGCTGGTTCGTGCCCACCGGGGGTGCGCGGTTCGTCGCCATGGATCCGATGTCTCGCATCGTGGACACCCGGACCGGCACTGGTCTGCACCTGGGTTGGCTCAAGTCTGGAAAGACCATGGATGTGCAGGGTTCGCGGCTCTACGGCGTTCCCTACAACGCGACAGCGGTGGCGATCAACCTGACCGTGGTCTACCCGAAACAGCGGACCTTCCTGACGGCGTGGCCGGCCGGGCTTCCCAGACCCACCACGTCCAACGTGAACGCGATGGCCGGCCAGACGGTGCCCAACGCGGCCGTGGTGGGGACCGGAACGAACGGCATGGTGTCGATATTCAACGACATCCTCGGTGACACCCACGTGGTCGCCGACATCTACGGCTACTTCATCCCGTAACAACCAGCGGTGCGCAACGGGGCCCGTCCCAGCCGGGGCGGGCCCCGTTTCCTGTCTGGTCGCTAGAGACCGAGCAGGGTGCGCAGGTGGCGGGGGGACGGGGAACCGTGGGACAGCACCCGGTCGTGGATCTGCCGGTCGGTGTCCCCGGGCCGGGCCGCGCGCAGGTCCCGCACCAGGTCGGACACCTCGGTGTAGCCCACGAAGTAGGTGGACAGTTGGGCGGAACTGAGCAGGGCCCGGCGCCACTTGCCGGCCGCCTCGCCCTCCTCCTGCATGCCTCGTCCGGTCATCAACGCCATCGCCTCGGCCTCGGTCATGCCGTGCGCGTGCACCCGCGCGTCCAGGATCGCGTTGATGGTGGTGCGCAACTGCATCTTCAACTGCTGCATCCGCAGCGCGTTGTTGTCCGCGCCCCGGTAGCCGTGTCGGGCCATCAGTTCCTCGGCGTACACCGCCCAGCCCTCCACGAACGGCCCACTCCACAACGCGGTCCGCACCGGGGTCGGTGCCACACACCGCCGGGAGTGGGCGAGTTGCAGCACGTGCCCGGGCATCGCCTCGTGCACGGTCAGGTTGTGCACCATGTGCGCGTTGTACTCGCGGTAGAACGACGCCACCCGTTCGGCCGACCAGTCCGACGGCGTCGGGGACACCGCGAAGAACGTGGTGGTGGCGACGGTCTCCAGCGGCCCGGGCGGGTCGCAGTAGGCCACCGCCACCCCGCGATGGATCTCCGGCATCTCGATGATCTCCACCGGATCGTCGAACACGGTGACCAGGTCCAGTTCACGGACGAACTCGATGGCCGCGGCGAACGACCGTCGGCAGGCCGGCAGGATGGTGGCGTTGTCCAGATGGTCGGCGGCCAACCTGTCGAGTACCTGCCGGGACAGTTCCGGGGTGGGCCGGGCCGACCCGGTGATGCGCCCGGCCAGTTCGGTCATCTCCTCGGTGATGCGTTCCAACTCGGCCTCGGCACGGGCCAGGATCGCGTCCGCGTCGGTGGCCGCGTCCAGGGTGAGCGCGAGCCTGGTGGCGAACCGTTCCGCCCCGATCCGCGGATTCCCGGTGGCCTCGGCGCCGTCCAGTCGGGCCCGCAGCCAGTCGGTGTGCTCGGCGATGGCGGCCAGCGCGGCCTCCCTGGCCGGCTGCACCTCCGCCCGCAGCGCCGGGGCCTGCTCCAACGCCACCTCCAGGACCGCACCGAGCAGACCGCTGGTGCCGGTGAACTGGCTGATCGCGGTCTCCACGTGCACCCGGGGCATGTCGCGCAGGGTGCGCCGGGCGGTGTCCAGGGTTTCGGGAACCGCAGCCAGCCGGGCTGCCAGGGAACGCAGCCGGTCGCCCAACGGAGCGAAGTCGCGGGCCAGCAGCAGGTAGACCGAGGTGCCCGGGTTGGCGGTCAGCGGGCTCCACTCGTACTCGCGTAGTTCGGTCGCCTCGAACACGGCCGAGGCCAGCGAGGTGCGCAGGATCTGCGCGTCGACCCGGTGGCCGACCGACAGTGCGCCCGGGTCGATCCGGTCCAGTTCGGCCAGCCGTGCGGTGAACCGGCGGGCGTGGCCTTCCCGGGCCGCGCCGCCCAGGTCGGCCAGCCGGTCGTCGAACCGGTGGTCGCCCAGCCAGGTGGCCAGTTCGGGGTTGGCCTCGAACAGGTCGTCCAGGGCCGCGCGGGCAAGGGTCTCGAAGGTGGCGTCAGCGGTGTCCGACATATCCGTGACCGTAGTTGCCGGTTACCGGCCGGTCACCCATCCGGTGTGGAAACGCGACCGTCACCCCACCACGTCCGGTCGAACGGCCGGCAGTCGCAGCACCGCGCGCAGGCCCGGGTCGGCGTCGGCCAGGGTGACGGTGCCACCGTGTGCCCGGACCGTGTCGCGCACGATGGCCAGGCCCAGTCCGGCACCGCCGGACTGTCGGCTGCGGCCGTCGTCCAGCCGGGTGAACCGGTCGAACACCCGGTCCCGGTCCGCTTCGGGGATACCCGGGCCGTCGTCGCACACGGTCACCACCGTCCACGCCGGATCCTCCGACCCGACCAGCACGGTGACCGCCGAGGTGGCGTGTCGCACCGCGTTGTCGACCAGGTTGGCCAGCACCCGACGCAGCCCCTCTGGGTCGCCCTCGGTCATGGCCGAGGCAGACCCGGTCACCCGCACCGGCACCCCGGCACCGGCGTGTGGCGCGGTCACGTCGCGGGCCAACCCGGCCACGTCGACCATCACCCGCCGGCGCGGCGGCACACCGGCCTCGTCCAGCCGGGCCAACAGCAGCAGGTCATCGACCAGGCGGGACAGTCGGGTCAGGTCGGCCAGCACACCCTCGGCGGTGTCGTTCCAGTCACCCAACCGGTCGGCCACCTCGACCTGGGTGCGGATACTGGCCAACGGGTTACGCAGTTCGTGCGCGGCGTCGGACACGAACTGCCGCTGCCGGGCCCCGGCCGCCTCCAACCGGGCCAGCATGTCGTTGAGGGTGGTGGCCAGCCGGTGAACCTCGTCGTCGGCGTCGGGCACCGGCAGTCGGCGTGACCCACCGGTTCCGCTGATCTCCTGGGCACCGGCCCGCAGCGCGTCGACCGGCCGCAAAGCCAGCCCGACCACGTACCAGCCCAGCCCGGCCAGCAGTACCAGCAGGATCGGCACCCCGACGAGCAGTGCGGTGCGCAACGCCGCCAGCCCGTGTACCACGTCACGCAGGCTCACCGCGACCAACACGGTCTGCCGGTCGGTGGGTCCCCCGGCGGTCACCGCCAGCACCCGTACCGGGTCGTCCTGACCGACCCGGTCGCCGGGCACCACCAGGCGCTCGCCGCGTCGGACCCGGTCAAACTCGCCGCCGGTCAGCAGCGGCACCAGGTGGTCGCCGTTGGCCGAGGCGGCCCGGATCCGGCCGTGGGTGTCCACCACCTGCACCACCGCGGTGCCGACCCCGGCCGGGATCGGGTCGGGCAGCACACCGGCGTTCACCAGGGTGGCCACGTCCCGGGCGGTCCGCTGCGCCCCGGCATCCAGGGTGGACAGTTGGGTCCGCCCGAGCAGGAAGAACAGCAGTGCACTGCCGGCGGCCAGCCCGGTGGCCAGCAGCGCGGTGGCCAGCAGGGTCAGTCGGGCCCGCAGGCTCCGACCGGTCCACCACGCCCTGGCCCGCACGTCAGCCCCCGTCCGCGGCGATCCGGTATCCGGCGCCGCGCACGGTCTGCAACCCGTGCCGGTCGAACGGTCCGTCGATCTTGCGGCGCAGGTACCCGACATACACCTCGACCACGTTGGGGTCACCGTCGTAGTGGGCGTCCCACACGTGTTCGAGCAGTTCGGACTTGGACACCACCTCGCCGCCGCGGCGCATCAGGTACTCCAGCAACGCGAACTCCCGTGGGGTCAGCGTGACCTCGTCGTCACCCCGCAGGACCTGCCGGGTGGCCGGGTCGAGCACCAGGTCGCCGGCGCGCAGCCGGGTCGGCCGCGGTGGGGCACCCCGGCGCAGCAACGCCCGCAGCCGGGCCACCAACACCACGTAGGAGAACGGCTTGGTCAGGTAGTCGTCCGCGCCCAGGTCCAGTCCGTCAGCCTCGTCGTACTCGCCGTCCTTGGCGGTGAGCATCAACACCGGCACCCAGTTGCCCTCGGCACGAAGTTGCTGACAGATCCGGTATCCGGACAACCCGGGCAGCATGATGTCGAGTACCAGCGCGTCGTAGCCGCCGTCCCGGGCCCGGGTCAGCCCCTCGTGTCCGTCGTGGGCCAGGTCCACGGTGAATCCCTCCGCGCCCAGGCCACGGCGCAGGGCCTGGGCCAACCGCACCTCGTCCTCCACCACGAGTAGTCGCACCGGTCACCTCCTCCCCCTTCTCCGCCGGGGCCGCCTTTCGGTTGACTGGGCGTCGACGCGGCGTCGACGCGGCGTCGACGGGGCGTCTGTCCAGGGTGCCGTATCCGACCCGTCGCCCCGGACAGGTGGGTCGAAGTCGGCCGCCGGCTCTCAGCGCGCTCTCAGCCAGCCGCCGGCTCTCAGCGCGCTCTCAGTCCGCCGGCTGCATGATGGAACCCGCCGAGGCCGCCAGACGCCCCGGCAGGAAGGACCGTCATGCGCAGTCTGTCCGCGCCCTCTCGACGTTGGGTCGCTCCGGCGGCGGTCGTGCTGGCCGTCGGTGTGGTCGCCGGCGGCACGGCGATCTCCGCCTCGGCCGCACCCGACCTGCCGGCCAGGACGGCGGCCCAGTTGCTGGTGGACCTCCAGAACCCGCGGGTGGACGGAGTGTCCGGCACCGTGGTGGAGAACGCCGACCTGGGACTGCCCGCCATTCCGATGCCCGGCGGGGGCCAGGGCAGTTCGGACCTGTCCTCGCTGATCTCCGGATCACACACGTTGCGGGTCTGGTACGACGGCCCGGAACGGGTGCGGATCGCCCTGCTGGGCACCCTGGGCGAGTCCGACGTGATCCGCAATGGTTCGGACCTGTGGACCTGGTCCAGCCGGGACAACTCAGCCACCCACCGGGTACTGCCCGACATGCACCGTTCGGACGCTCCGATGACCGAGGTGCCGCTCACTCCCCAGCAGGCCGCCGAACAGGCCCTGGCCGCGCTCGACCCGTCCACCGCGGTCAGCACCGACGGTACTGCCAGGGTCGCCGGCCGGGACGCCTACGAGCTGGTGCTGGCCCCCCGGGACGGCCGCTCCCTGGTCGGGCAGATCCGGATCGCGATCGACGCGGAGACACACCTTCCGCTGCGGGTCCGAACGATCGCCAGGGGTGCCAGCAGCCCGGCCTTCGAGGTGGGGTTCACCCATGTGAGTTTCGAGCGGCCTGACGCCAACCAGTTCCGGTTCAGCCCGCCGCCGGGGGTCAGCATCACCATGGGTGACAGCGAACGGGCGGAACACCGTGGGCCGGCCGGTGCGCACCCCGAGCCCGGTCTGGTCGGGGACCACCCGGACCGGGCAGGAGCGGAACCGACCACGGTGGGCAGCGGGTGGACCCAGGTGGCCGTGTTCCGGGGAACGTCACCGATCTCGGCCCTGACCGGCTCGGCCTCCGGCAACAGGCAGGGTGAACTGGCTGGCGTGCTGGCCGGACTGCCACAGGTGAGCGGGGACTGGGGCAGCGGAAAACTGCTGCGTACCGCGCTGTTCACCGCACTGCTGACCGACGACGGAAGGGTGCTGGTCGGCCCGGTCGGGCCGGAGCTGGTCTACCAGGCGGCCGCGCACCGATGACCAACGTGGGCAGGAACGGGCGCCGCCGGTGTGCGGCGACGGATCGGGGGACGGCGTGAGTTCGACGACACCGGAACTGTCGTTGGGTGGGTCATCCACCGGTCCGGTGGACCACACCGAGGACAGCGCGATCCGCACCGCCGGGCTGACCAGGGTGTTCCGGTCGCGCGGCGGGGGGCAGGTCGCGGTCGACCACCTGGACCTGGTGGTCCCGCGCGGGTGTGTGTTCGGGTTCCTCGGCCCGAACGGGTCGGGTAAGACCACTACGATCCGGATGCTGCTCGGGCTGATCACCCCGACCCAGGGCAGTCTCACCCTGCTCGGTCAGTCGATGCCCCGGTACGCCGGCAGCGTGCTGCCCCGGGTGGGGGCGCTGGTGGAGGGCCCGGCCTTCCACCCGCACCTGACCGGCTGGGCCAACCTGGAACGGCTGGACGCGGCGGACCGCACCGCGGACGGGGCCACCGCCCGGGCCCGGATCGGCGGCGCGTTGGAGCGGGTGGGGCTGCTGGCCGCGGCTCGTAAGAAGTACCGCGCCTACTCGCTGGGCATGCGCCAACGGCTGGGAATCGCGGCCGCGCTGCTGCAACCGCGCGACCTGCTGGTACTCGACGAGCCGACCAACGGCCTGGACCCGCAGGGCACCCGGGAGGTGCGCGGGTTGGTCGCCGGACTGGCCGGTGACGGCACCACCGTGCTGCTGTCCTCGCACCTGCTCTCCGAGGTGGAACAGGTGTGCACCCATGTGGGGGTGATGCGCGCGGGCAGGCTGGTCGCCCAGGGGCCGATCGGGGAACTGCGCGGCCGGGATGCGGTCAGGGTTCGGGTGGAGACCACCTCGCCCGAGCTGGCCGCCGGGTCGCTGCGTCGACAGGGCCTGGACGGGGTACTGGTCCGCGACGACGAGGTCACCGCCGAACTGGGCGGGCGCCTACCCGAGGAGGTGTGCGCGGAACTGGTCGCCGACCGGATACCCGTGCGGGGGTTCGGGGTGGTTCGTCCGGATCTTGAGGATGTGTTCGTGTCGCTCACCGGGGAGGGTTTCGATGTCAGCGGCTGACACCACCACCGGCGCCACCGGTGCCACGGATGCGACCGATGCCACGGGCGCGACCGCGCCGGCCCGGAGGGCTGCCGGGGCCACCGACGTCCAGCGGAACTGGGTACGCATGGTCAGCTCGGCCGGCCCGGGCGGGTTCCGGTCGCTGCGCCTGGTTCGGTCCGAGTTGGGGATGGTGTTCCGGCGGCGGCGCAACCAGGTCGCCCTGGCGGTGCTGGTCGCGATGCCGGTCATCATCGCCATCGCGGTCCGGGTGTCCTCCGACGGTGGGCCGGCCGACGGCGGTGGGCCGCCGCTGTTCGACCAGATTACCCACAACGGGATCTTTGTTGCCTTCTCCGCACTGGCCGCGGTTGTTCCGTTCTTCCTGCCACTGGCCGTCTCGGTGGTGTCCGGGGACGGCATGGCCGGCGAGGCCAGCACCGGCACCCTGCGTTACCTGCTCACCGTGCCGGTGTCCCGGGCCAGGCTGCTGGCGGTGAAGTACACCGGCGTGCTGGCCTACTGCCTGGCCGGCACCCTGGTGGTCGCCGCGGCCGGCACGCTGATCGGTCTGGCGCTGTTCGGCAGCGGCAACGCGGTGTTGCTGTCGGGCACCCCGGTCGGGCTGGTCGGTGGGCTGTGGCGGTTGTTGCTGGTCGCGCTGTACGTGAGCGCATGCATGGCCGCACTCGGCGCCATCGGGCTGTTCGTGTCGGTGCTGGTGGAGGCTCCGGTGGCCGCCATCGCCACCACCGCCGGGATCGCCATCGCCAGCGAGATCCTCGACACGGTGCCGCAGATCAGCGTCATCCACCCGTACCTGCCCAGCCACTACTGGCTGGCCTTCGGGGACCTGCTCCGGGACCCCATCTCCACCAACGCTGTCGGGCCGGGCCTGGCCTCGGCCGCCGTGTACGCCGCCTTGTTCCTGGCCGCGGCATGGGCCCGTTTCGGAGGTAAGGATGTGACAAGCTGACTGGCTTGTGACCCTCTCGCGGGACGAACCCGGCAACGGATCGCCACTGCTCTTCCTCCTCGTCACCTGCGCCCTGGTCGCCTTCGTGGTGGCCGGGGTGCTGGGTGACCGCCCGAGCACCGGTGGTGGGTTACCGCTCGGGTTCGCGCCGTCGACCGTCCCGACGGCTGTTCCTCGGGACGGCACACCGGTGCAGCCGGTCGGCGGACCGGCCGTGTCACACGTCGGCCTGGAGGGGCACCGGCCGGCCACCCCGCCCGGGCCGCAGTTCTACGTGCCGGGCAACGCGGTGGCGCTCACCTTCGACGACGGTCCCGACCCACGGTGGACACCACAGGTGCTCGACCTGCTGCGGGCCAACCACGTGCACGCCACGTTCTGCCTGATCGGCCGAAGCGCCCGGGCCCACCCCGCGTTGGTCCGCCGGATCGTGGCCGAGGGCAACGCCCTGTGCGACCACACCTGGGACCACGACGAGCGGTTGCCCGATGCCTCGGCCGCACACGTCCAGGCGGAGATCCGCTCCGCGGCCGTCGCGATCGAGAGCGCCAGTGGCGGGGTGTGGCCGCGATACTTCCGGGCTCCCGGTGGGAACTGGTCCCCGGCCGAGTTGGCCCAGGCCGGTGTGTTGGGCATGCGTCCGCTGGCCTGGAGTGTGGATCCCCGGGACTGGTCGCGGCCGGGCACGCCACACATCCTGCGGGCGATTCTGTCGGCCCGGCCCGGTGACGTGGTCCTCTGCCACGACGGCGGGGGTGACCGCGCCCAGACGGTGGCCGCGCTTGCCCGGGCACTGCCGGTACTGCGCGGGCGCGGGTTGTCCTTCGTCCTGCCCTGACCCGTTCCCGCCCGGAGCGGGTGGTCACTGTAGGTAGGACTCGACCTCGCCGGGCGGGCGTTGCTGGGCCGAGTCCGGGTTCTCCCCGAACTCGTCCTTGGCGCGGCGTTGGCGCAGCAGGTCCCAGCACTGGTCCAGGTGACGTTCCAGCGAGGCCAACCGCAGCGAGGACTCCTCGTCCAGCCCGGCGCCGGCGGCCTGGGAGCGCAGCCGGTGTTCCTCGGCGACCAGTTCGCCGATCCGTCCGAGGATCTCGCTGTCGTGCATGGCGACCTCCATGGCGAGCCTAACCCGCACTCGGCGCCGGTGCCTGTCGATGTTCGCCGCTGCCCCGGGGCCGTACGCCTGGGTCGGCAGCGGGTTTGAGTTTGGTCACTCTCTGCCGGTTGGCCGTGGATCCATCTCGTCCGGGGGCAACAGTGGCATCTGCGTGAACGGTGATGGACGCTCTGGAGAGTCGGGGGTGGCGGGTGGGTCGGGTCTGGGTCAGCCGGCGGTCGGTCGGGCTGTTCGCCCGTCGGCTGGTGCAACTTCACGTCGGCCTGGTCCTGTACGGGTTGAGCATGTCGCTCCAGGTTCGTTCGGAGCTGGGTCTCGACCCGTGGGACGTGTTCCACCAGGGCGTGTCCGAGCACGTGGGGCTGCGGTTCGGCACCGTCACGATCATCGTGGGCGTGGCCGTGCTGCTGCTGTGGATACCGCTGCGGCAACGGCCCGGCCTGGGCACGTTGAGTAACGCGGTGGTGATCGGCGTGGTCGTCAACATCACCCTGCCGTTGTTTCCCACCCTGGACTCGCTGTGGCTGCGCTGGGTGTTCCTGGTCAGTGCGGTGCTGTTGAACGGGGTGGCGACCGGCTGTTACATCGGGGCCGGGCTCGGACCGGGGCCCAGGGACGGGTTGATGACCGGTCTGGCCGCGCGGGGACACCCGATCCGGCTGGTGCGGACCGGTATCGAGGTCACCGTGCTGGTCGCCGGGTTCTTCCTGGGCGGCACGGTCGGGGTGGGCACCGTGCTCTACGCCGTGTGCATCGGGCCACTGGCCCACGTGTTCATCCCGGCGCTGACCATCCGGACCCGTCCGGCCACCCCACCCAGCCCGGCCGTGTCCTGACCGCCAACCATCCCCGCCGAGCCCTGACCCTGCGTGTGGGGTGGGGGTCTTCGCGCGAAAACCCCCACCTGTAACCGCTTCCAGGTGCGGTTTTCCCGCGAAAAGTTGGGTAGTCCCTGACACGACGCGCAGGTACCCGTACCCGCACGCCGCTGCCAGGGGAGGTGCCGTGAAGGTTCTGGTGGCCGGGGCGACCGGTGCCCTGGGTACCCCGCTCACCCGCCTGTTGCTGTCGGCAGGTCACCAGGTGGTCGGCCTGACCCGGACCCCGGCGAACGCCACCCGGCTGACCTACCAGGGCATACACCCGATCGTGGCCGACGCGCTGGACGCCGAGGGGCTGCGGACCGCGTTGCGCGGTGTGACCGCCGATGCCGTGGTGCACGCGCTCACCGCGTTGAAGAAGCCGCCGATGCGACACCACGACATGGAGTCGACCGACGCGCTGCGCGAACAGGGCACCACGAACCTGCTGGCCGCCGCCCGGCAGGTCGGCGCGAGCCGGTTCGTCGCCGAGTCGATGCACCTGGGCTACGGGTTCGGCGACTGGGGCGACCAGGTGCTCACCGAGTCCCAACCGTGGGCGCCGTCCGGGCACACCCCCGATCTGGAACGGCACCTGGCCGCGTTGCGTTCGCTGGAGAGGCAGGTGTTCGCTGCCACCGACCAGGGTGGACTTGATGGGATCTCGTTGCGTTTCGGGTCGTTCTACGGGCCAGGCGCCGGACTGGAGACGCTCGTCGACATGCTCCGCCGAAGGAAACTGCCACTGCCCGGTGGCGGGCGGCGGGTGATGTCCTGGGTGTACATCGACGACGCCGCCACCGCGGTGCTGGCCGCGCTGGAACACGGCCAGCCAGCCGAGGCCTACAACATCGTCGACGACGAACCGGTCGCGCTGCGGGACTTCGTCGCGGCGATCGCCGACGAGTTCGGCACCCCGCGGCCCCGGTCGGTGCCGGTGTGGCTGGCCCGGACCACCGCGCCCTACCTGGCCACCGTGCTGGGCGAGACCACGATGCGGGTCTCGGCGGCCAGGGCGAAGGCGGAACTGGGGTGGACGCCGTCGGTGCCCAACTACCGCGAGGGCATCGCGAGGGCCGCCCGCGAACAGCGGGCCGTGGCCCGGTGACGCCCGCTGTCCCGAGGGCATGGCCCGACCACGGGTGTGATCCACGTATCACCGGGCCTGACCCGGTCTGGCCGTATCACCGTGACACGTAGGATTCGAGGGTTGCTGTTCTCTTTGCTGTTACCTCACCAACAGATGGTCGTCGCCAGTGGTCCTCGAACCGGCCGGCGCACGGCCGGCCAGGGATGCGCCTGATGAGTCATGCCACCGAGCAGAACCTCGGTGAAGGCACATCCCAGACCAACGGCGTGGCACCCCGGGCCGGTGGCGTCCTGCTCGTGGTCGGCGTCGTCCTGCTGGCCTTCAACCTGCGACCAGGGGTCACCGGTGTACCCCCGCTGTTCAGTGAACTGACCGCGGTGATGGGCCTGAGCCCGCTCACCCTGACCTGGCTCGCCGCCGTGCCGGTGTTCTGTTTCGCGGTGTTCTCCGCGCCGGCTCCGGCGTTGTCCCGCCGCTTCGGCGAGGAGGTGGCGCTGGGTGGGTCGCTGGCCGTACTGACCGCGGGGCTGGCACTGCGCGGGCTGGCCCCCGACTCGATGCTCTTCCCCGGCACGGTGCTGGCCTGCGCGGCGATCGCGGTGATGAACGTCCTGCTCACCAGCCTGATCAAGCGCCGCCGTCCCGACCAGGTCGGCATGCTGCTGGGGCTGTACCTGCTGTCGCTGTACGTGGGCGCGATCATCGCCACCGGGACCAGTGTGCCGCTGGCCGAGGCCACCGGCGGGCCGGGGTTGGCGCTGGGGATCTGGGCGCTGCCGGCGGCGGTGGCGCTGGTGGTGTGGGTACCGCAACTGCGTCACCCCAGGCCGGTGCGCACCGTCGGTCCGACCCGGGTGCGGATCCGGGTGCACCGGCATGCCCTGGCCTGGCAGGTCGCGTTCTTCATGGGCCTCCAGAGCCTGAACTACTTCGCCACCCTGTCCTGGTTGCCGCTGCTCTTCGAGGACCGGGGGGCCAGTGCGGCCCACGCCGGGTTCCTGGTGTCCATGCTCGGCATCGGCGGGGTGGGGACCGCGCTGGTGGCGCCGATGTTGGCCCAGCGGAGGCAGAGCCAGCGGGCCCTGATCACCCCGATCGCGGTGGCCACCGCCGCCGGGGTCATCGGTGCGCTGGTCGCCCCGATGAGCACCCAGGTGTTCTGGACCGGTCTGCTCGGGCTGGGACAGGGGGCGGCGCTGGGCGTTGGGCTGTACCACACCATCGCCCGGGCGGCCACGCCCGCGGTGGCCGCGGCCCTGTCGGCGATGTCGCAGGGGGTCGGGTACCTGTTGGCCGGGGTGGGGCCGGTGGTGATCGGCGTGCTGCACACCGCAACCGACGGTTGGCTGGCACCGATCGTGACCCTGCTGGCCCTGGTCTTCGTCGAGTGGTGGTGCGGAATGCTCGCCGCCCGCCCGCTGACCATCGCCGCCGACTCCCCGGACCGGTAGCCCGAGGACTGCCGCACCGTTCGGCCGCCCCGGTCTGACATGAGACACTGGCCGAGGTCACGGTGCCCCCGGGTGTCGTGGCAGGACCAGCGGACCAGCCCCGGCACGGGTGGGTAACCTTGGCCGGCGCTGCGCCGCAGTCTGGGAGGGCTCGCCTAGTGGCCGATGGCGGCGGTCTTGAAAACCGCTATGGCTGGTGACAGTCATCGTGGGTTCGAATCCCACGCCCTCCGCTCACCCTCCGGGAAACTGGTCGTTGAGGTCGGTTGGCGACCGTTGGAGTCCGGTGCCGACCGTCAGCGAGTGCCGTCTCGGGCGCATATGGGGTACGAGGTCGGAGTGTCTCTGTCAGGAGTCGTCTGGCCTGCCGTTCGGGCCAGAAGTACCAAAGTGACTCAGCCTTCGAGCGGCGCGTGGCGACACCGACCCGGGTTGACGGACCAACGCTGAGTAACCAAGATAGCCGCTTCGCGCTTGGTCAGTTGGTCACATCTCTGCGGCTGTGGATGAAGCTGTGCACAACCTGTGGGGTTTCTGTGGATGGCACACCACAACATGTGGACAACGATAACGTTGCATGGGTCTGCCTCACCCGCTACGCTCTTGCACTGAGCGTGACAGACCCCGACCGGGGTCGTCACCCAGCCGGGGTCTCTCGTGCATTGGCGTGCTTACGAGACTACCGGGCCGGGCGCTGGACGTACAGCGTGCCGTTCCGGGCTGGGTGGCCAGCTCGGAACGGAGGTGAGGGTCCATGGCGAA
>DATCWR010000511.1:0-2088 GCA_036566245.1 Mycobacteriales bacterium
AGGGCCCCCGGCATCGTCACCGGGGGCGTGGTTCGCGGGCAGGTGTGCGGGTCAATCCTCCTCAAGAAGCGGGGCGAGGTAGAAATCGGGACGCGCCAGGAACCGCCGCCAGTTGTCCACCAAGTCCAACGCGGACCACTCGACCGGCGTCATGCCATCACCGTCGAGTTGCAGGATCCGGGCGCCGGGTAGTGCGGTGAGGATCGGCGAGTGGGTAGCGCAGACCACCTGCCCCCCGGCCGCAACGAGCCCGGCCACCAGACCAACGAGCCGAAGGCACGCGGTGAACGACAGCGCTGCCTCGGGTTCATCCATCAGGTACAGGCCAGGTTCGTGGTGGAACATGGCGTCGAGGATGGTGACGAACCCTTCGCCGTGGGACATGGCATCCAGGTTGTCCTGCCAGTAGCCGGGTAGGCCGGTGACGGCTTCGGCCAGGCCGAAAGCGGTCTCCGCGCGAAGGAAGTAGCCGCGTTTCTTGATACGCGGTCCGGTGGCCATCTTCGACCCGATGGTCGTGTAACCCAGCCGCAGCGCCTCACCCAGGGCGGTCTTGGCTCGCAGGTTGCCGTACTTCCGTCCGGCCCTGCCGCCGCGGGCATCCAACCCGTAGGCCTCCGCGATGGCCTCGAGGATGGTGGACTTGCCCGACCCGTTCTCGCCAACGAGGAACGTCACCGGCGCCAGGTCGAGCCCGTCGGCCGCGAGCTGGGTGACGGCCGGCACGTCCCACGGCCACATACCGGGCCGTACCATGTCCGGTCGGCACGTCACCCGTTCGACGATCACGGGGGCATCCTCCGTTCAGCGGTGGGTCGGCCAGCAATTCTTGCTCGGCTGGCACGGATTGCACGACGGGGAGCACCGTGGCGCGCACGTCGGCTGGCATGGCTTGGGGGCGCAGTCGGGGTGGCATGGGTTCTTCGGTTGCTTTGGGGTGCAGTGCTGCGGCGCGCAGTTCGGGTTGCATTGGGGTCCGCAGGGCCTCTCGGCGAACGCGACGGTCAGTTCGGCACGCACCCCGGCGGTGGCCGGTCCGGTGAGGATGTCGGCCAGCGGCGTGTCGAGGACGTTCCCGACCGGCATCCATCGGGTGAACACGCACGGCCACACCTCCCCCGACGGGGAGACGGCCAGGACTCCGTCGGCGCATCCCCCGCACAACTGCGACACGTCGGGGGTTGCGTCCCGCACGCCGCGGCCGACCTGCCGTAGGTCGTCGTACCCGATCACCTCGGCCGGCACACCGAGGCTGGTCAGGGCCTCGCTGGCCCGGTCGACACGCTGCCCGTCCCGGACGCCGATGATCCCGACCCGCAACGGGATACCACGGCGGACCGCCTCGGCGACGTTCGCCGCGGTGCGCGGGTGGCTGGGACGACGTGTGATCGCGGCGTGCTCGGTCGGGTCGTCGGAGTACCACGACGTGGCGAGGCTGACACCCGGCCGGGCGAAGACATTCCACAGTCGCTCCGGGACGTGGACGAGGTTGCTGAACACCTCGACCTGCATCCGGTGCACCAGGGCGTGGTCGACGAGCCGGGGCAGGTCGGGGTGCAGGGTCGGCTCTCCGCCGATGAACTGGACCTGGTCGACGCCGAGTCGGGCGGCGTCCTCGATGACGCGGTGCCAGTCCGGGCCGGTCATCTTGCCGTGGGTGCCGGTCGGTCCGGACTCGGCGTAGCAGTGGGTGCATTCGAGTTGACACTTGCCGGTGATCTCGAGCCACAGGAACCGTAACTGCGCGTGCGCCACCACCATGGTGTCCTCCACGGTCGGGGCCGGGGTGTCCGGTCCGCCGTGGGCCGCCAGGGACTCGAACCCTGAACCCGCCGGTTAAAAGCCGGCTGCTCTACCAGTTGAGCTAACGGCCCTGGGTGCCGGGCGCCACGCTGTCTCGGGGGGCGTGGTGGGCGTGGCGCCCGGCGGCATGCCCTGGCCAGGATCCCCACTGGCCGGGCGGGAAGGTCCCGTGCCGGGCGGTCCGAGGGCCGCCGGTCCGCCCGACACGGGGGCTGTAGCCGGTGCGGCGCCTTCCCACACCGCACCGGCCGTTCGGGTCCGGCGCCCCGGCCGTCCAGGTCATCG
>DATCWR010000296.1:0-13253 GCA_036566245.1 Mycobacteriales bacterium
GCCCGGTCCAGGGCGCGGGCTCGGCGTGCTGCCGGCCGGGTGTTGCGAAGAACCTTCGAGATCGCCGGCGGCCGCCCACTGGTCGAACGACTGAGCGCCGTGCACGCCGAGGCGGCCCAACAGCGCGAGCAGATCGAGGCGATGCGAGCCGGCTGGGTGGACGCCGAACTCAGCCGGGCGGTACAGGACCGGGGCCTGCGCGACGCGGAGAGCAACCGGGTGAACCTGGAACTGCTCAAGGGTGAGGTGCGGGAACTACAACACACCCTGGAGGAACTGGGCATGGCGTTTGCCCCGGCCACCGGGCTGGCCGGCGCCGCCGCCCGGTTCGCCGAACTGCGCGAGGCGGTGAACGGGCTGGAACGTCGGCTGCGCAACCTGACCGTGGTTCACCCAGGCCAACCAACCCAACCAGGCGAGGCGGGCGAGGCCGAGGGACCAGCCGAGGCGGGCCAGACCTCCACCCTGTTCAACTACGTGGGGTTCGAACGGCGGTTCCGCGGCGATCCCGAGGTCATCAACACCACCCTGCTGGACCGCTACGGCGATCTGCTGGCCGCACACCAACCGGTGGTGGACATCGGCTGCGGTCGGGCCGAGCTGCTGGAGTCACTCGCGGCCCGGGGCATGGAGGTGATCGGGGTGGAACCCGATCCGGGCATGGTGGCCGAGGGACGGGACCGCGGGGTGACGGTGCACCAGGCGCTGGCCGGGGAGTATCTGCGGTCGGTGTCAGACGGTTCGCTCGGCTCCATCATCACCACGCACGTGGTGGAACATCTCCCGCTGGACGCGCTGATCGAGATGCTGGAACTGTCCGTGCGCAAGTTGCGCCCGGGCGGGGTGTTCGTCAGCGAGACGCCCAACCCGGCCTCGCTGATCGTGCTGGGCAACTCCTACATTCTCGACCCCACCCACGTCATGCCGCTGCATCCGTCCCTGCTGGCGTTCCTGTGCGAGAGCGCCGGGTTCCGCGACGTGCGACTGCGGTTCTACTCCCCCGCCTCGGGCTACCAACTCCCTGCGGTGCGGCCACCAGGCCGGTCCCCCCGGTGGGCGGTCGACCTGGCCGGACAGATCAACACCGCCTTCGACCAACTCAACACGGTGCTGTTCGGCCCACAGGAGTATGCCGTGGTGGCGGCCACCCCACCGGGCGGCTGAACCCGGGTCAGGCCGGTGGCACCGGTTTCACCCGACCGTCCGGGTCCACCACGCCGAGGAACACCGGCACGTCGTAGGCGTTCGGCCCGGCCGGCACGTCCATCAGCCGTTCGGGCAGCTTGGTCACGTGGGCGACGAAGAACGGGGCGGGACGGGTGACTCCAGCCGCGAACGGGACCGAGTCGGCCTTCTCGGCGATCACGTACAACCGCCGGTCGTGCACGCTGGCCGCGGCCCGCACCCGGGCCAACGCCGACGGGTTGGGGACCGCCATCACCGCCGAGGGCACGTTGCAGAACGACCGCATGGCCTGTGCGTAGGTGCCGATCTGCGACCGGCCCAACGACAGCACGGCGGCATCATCCGGCAGGGCATGGCAGATCGCCCGTACCTGGGCAAACTGCGGCACGCCAGTACGAACCTGCCGCACCGGATAGGTGATCTGCGCGGCCGTGCCGACCATGAGCAGTCCCAGGCCGACCGCGACGTACCGGTACCCACGTCCCCGGCCGGCGAGCCGGTACAACAGGTAGCCGGCGGCGGCCAGCATGCCGGGTATCACCACCGGCAGGAACCGTCGGATCGCCCACACCTGGTCGGGTGAGTTGCTCGCGTCGACCAGGTACAGCGCGGACAGGGCCAGCACCATCCCGACCGGGCCGACCAGGGCCAGTTGCCGGTGCCAGACCATCCGGTACACCAGCAGTGCCAGGCCGAGTACCGCCAGGACCACCATCGGCCAGCCGAAGTACCAGGAAATCCATGACACCGTCTGTTCGTAGTAGGTGCGGCACGGGTCGACCGGCAGTCCCAGCCCCCGCTGCAACCCGGCCAGACCCGAGCCGCAGTCTCCGTGCCCCATGGTCCACAACGGACGCGAGGCCAACACGGCGAAGCCGGTCACCACGCCGACCGACCCGCACACCGACCAGCGTCGACGCCAGCGGTCGGCACACAGCCATCCGACCACCGGGGTCCACCAGGCGACCAGCACCGTCACGGCTCCCAGCACGGCCAGTCCGACCGCGGCGATGATCAGTCCCAGCACGTTGCCGCGCAGGTCGTGGTAGTACCCACTGGACAGTCGGGTGACGTCGAGGTAGCCAATACTGGCGGCCAGCGCCGTGCCGCCCAGCAACAGGGCGACCCGGACCGACCAGATCCGGCGTTGACCGGGTCGGGCCGCCGCCAGCAACACCGCGCCCGCCACGATGATGGCCAACAACGCGGCGTACCCGTCGATCCGGGCCGTCGCCGACGATCCGGCGACGAGCCCGGCGACCAGGAACTGGCCACCACGTCCGGTCTGGACCGCACGCCACAACACCGACAGTCCACCGAAGAGCAGCAGCAGCGTGAGCGGTTCGGTGTAGGTGTCCCGGCTGAAGGCCACCATCGGCATGGACACCGCCAGGGTGACCATGGCGACCAGCGCGAACGCCCGGCCGGCGAACCGCCGGGTCAGCCCGAACAGGGCCAGCAGAGCCAGGGCACCGACCAGGCAGTTCACCCGGAACAGTCCGGCCGGCCCGGCGATCCAACCCCCAACTCCGAGCAACACCGGTAGCAGGTGGTTGCCCTGGGCGTAGACGTCGGCCGGATGCAACGGATCGCTCCGGAACCCAGCGGATTCGGGGCTGACACCAGGAACGTTCCCGAACACCTCCGCGTGGGTCGGGATCAGGATGCCGTGGTGGTGCACCAACCACTGACCGGCCAGTGCGTAGGTCGCCGGGTCGCGGGTGGCGTAGATGTTCTGTGCGGCGTACAGGCCGTTGTAGACGAAGAACGCGATCGCCACGGCCAGGGCCAGCAGTGCCCACAGCGGATCCCGTCGCCGGGACGGTTCAGGGTCGCCGCGCAGGACCGCGATCGTGGCCACCGTCGCCCCCACGACGCCGAGCAGGATCACCAGCGGCACGATCGAGAGGCCGAGTAGCAGCAACACCATCGCGGGCAGACCGAAGCCCGCGGTGGCGGGCCCCACCAGATCCGGCAGGCGTTCCAGCATGCCGCGTACCCGGCCGGAGGGTGCCGTGGGACCAACCACGGCGTCCTGCTCGTCCGCTTCGATCAACACCGCGTCTCCCCGGGCCACTCGGGCCTGTCCACCTGACTGCGACAACACAACCTGGACCGCACGGAACGCGCACAGCACCGCGTGCCACCAGGGGGCCGTGCCCACCATCCGATCGGCCGACCGGAGGGGCTCTGGTGGCGCTGGTACCCGTCGGCATTCGCGGGTGTTCACCGGTGTTCGCTGGTGTTCGCTGGTGTGGTGACCGCGCTCCTCCGCGGCGGTCGCCACGCCTGGAAACGTCAGCCAACCCCGGGGCGGGCCTACCGTACTCCGCCCACCGGCCCACTCCGGTGCGCCCGGCCGGCGTCCGGCCCCCGCCCGCCCGCACGTCACCCGTGGCACCCACGGACGTCCACAGGGCCGACCTGGTGGTTCTCCCCGGCCGGGGTGGCCTTTCTCACCATCGCGTTGGTAGGTTGCATTCTGCGGTTCGGCTCCACAGATCGACCGTTCGGCGCAGAAAGTCGACCGCTCAACGCGAGGAAGGCGAGTTGGCGCGGAGGCCGTGTGAGTCGTCCCACAGCCGCCCAGGACAATTGATCAGGTGACGCCGGAGGACCCCGGCCCCGCAGGGCGCCATCCCTCGTTGATGTCATATGCACCTTTTCACGCCTGTCGGCCCCACCAGTGGGCCTCTGCCAGCGTGTGCTTGTGACCGACCCCGAAGAGAGGCGGAACGTGGCGCGTTCGTCCCCGCTCCTGATGCCGGCCGGCCCGCCCGGCTGCTCTGTCGTGGTACCCCCGGTAGCGTGGCGCACGATGACCGGACGCCTTGGAATCTTCGACGTGACCCCAGTCGTCGAGTGCGGTAAGTACCCGGCCAAGGCCGTGGTGGGTGAACGGATCCCGATCACAGCCACGATCGTGCGAGAGGGTCACCAGATGCCCTCGGCGAACGTGGTGTGGCGGTGTCCGGACGGCACCGTGGCCACCGGCCGTCCGCACCACCCGCATCATTCGCATCACCCGGGCGGTGTGACCGTCGCGGGTGACACCGACCACGAGAACCGCGGTGAGCGCTGTGACGGGGGTTGTGGTGAGCGCGACGGCCACCACCACGACCGCGACGAGCGTGATGACCGGGTTCCGCTACACCGGATGACCTGTACCAATCCGGGGCTGGACACCTGGTACACCGAGCTGGTACCGACCTGTCCCGGTTTCTGGACGTTCCAGATCCAGGCCTGGGTCGACCCGCTGGGCGACTGGTGGCGGGACATCAGGATCAAGGTGGACGCCGGCCAGGATGCCGCCGAGTTGGCCAACGACCTGGAATGGGGTGCGCGCATCCTGGACCGCGCCGCCCGTCGGGTGCCCCGGCGGCGGCGTGAGGACGTGCTGGCCGCGGCGACCCGACTGCGCCAGACCACACTGTCGGTGTCCGAACGGGTCGCTCCCGCCTTCGATCCCGAACTGGCCGAACTGCTGCACTCCTACCCGGTGCGCGAGTTGGTCACCCGTAGTCCCCGCTACCGGATCTGGGTGGACCGGCCCCGGGCGCTGTTCGGCTCCTGGTACGAGTTCTTCCCCCGTTCGGAGGGTGAGCTGGTCGACGGCCGGCCCACCCACGGCACGTTCCGCAGTGCCATGCGTCGGCTGCCGGCGATCGCCCGGATGGGTTTTGACGTGGTGTACCTGCCCCCGATTCACCCGATCGGTACCACCAACCGCAAGGGCCGGAACAACTCGCTGGTCGCCGGTCCGGACGATCCCGGGGTGCCGTGGGCGATCGGGTCACCGGAGGGCGGGCACGACGCGGTGGACCCGCGACTGGGCACCCTGGCCGACTTTGACTCGTTTGTCGCCCGGGCCCGCGAACTGGGCCTGGAGGTCGCGCTGGACCTGGCGGTGCAGTTCAGCCCGGACCACCCCTGGGTGACCGAGCATCCGGAGTGGTTCACCACCCGGCCTGACGGCACGATCGCCTACGCGGAGAACCCGCCGAAGAAGTACCAGGACATCTACCCGCCGAACTTCGACAACGACCCGGACGGGCTCTACCAGGCCCTGTTGGGTGTGGTTCGACACTGGATGTCACACGGCGTACGGGTGTTCCGCTGCGACAACCCGCACACCAAGCCGCTGTCGTTCTGGCACCAACTCATCTGGGAGATCAAGAGCACCGACCCGGACGTGCTGTTCCTGGCCGAGGCCTACGCCAAGCCGGCGATGATGTACGCGCTGGCCCGGATCGGCTTCACCCAGTCCTACACGTACTTCACCTGGCGCAACACCAGGCAGGAACTCGCCGAGTACGGACGCGAGCTTGCGGCGAGGTGCGACTGGTTCCGGCCAAACTTCTGGGTCAATACACCTGACATCCTGCACGCCAGCCTGCAGTACGGGGGTCCGCCGATGTTCAAGATCCGCGCGGTGCTGGCCAGCATGATGTCCCCGACCTGGGGGATGTACTCGGGCTTCGAGCTGTTCGAGCACGTCGCGGTCCGCCCGGGCAGCGAGGAGTACCTGGACTCGGAGAAGTACCAACTCCGCCCGCGGGACTGGGACGCCGCCGAGCGGGAGGGGCGCAGTCTGGCGCCGTTCCTGACCCGGCTGAACGCGGTACGCCGAGCCCACCCGGCGCTCCAACAGCTCCGGTCCCTGCACTTCCACCGGGTCGACAACGACGCGATCCTGGCCTTCTCCAAGCGGGACGCGAAGACCGGTGACACCGTGCTGGTGGTGGTCACCGTCGACCCGTTCAACACCCAGGAAGCGACCTGCGACCTGGACCTACCCGAACTCGGGTTCGACTGGCACGAACGTTTCGAGGTACTCGACGAGATGTCCGGCGCGACCTACGACTGGGGCCAACGCAACTACGTGCGTCTGGACCCCCACGCCGAGCCCGCCCACGTGTTCACGGTCCGGAGGTACGGGTGGTGAACACGACAGCCAAACGACCCGGCCTGAGCGACGGCCAGGATCCCGAGTGGTACCGCCGCGCGGTGTTCTACGAGGTTCTGGTCCGCGGGTTCCTGGACAGTAACGGCGACGGGATCGGGGACCTGCCCGGTCTGACCGCAAAGTTGGACTACCTCCAGTGGCTCGGAGTGGACTGTCTGTGGTTGCCGCCGTTCTTCGCCTCGCCGCTGCGGGACGGTGGCTACGACGTGTCCGACTACACCTCGGTGCTGCCCGAGTACGGCAGCAACGAGGACTTCGCCGAGTTCCTGGAGGCGGCACACGCCCGGGGCATCCGGCTGATCATCGACTTCGTGATGAACCACACCAGTGACCAGCACCCGTGGTTCCAGGCATCCCGCAGCGACCCGGACGGCCCCTACGGCGACTTCTACGTGTGGTCGGACACCGACGAGCGGTACCCCGAGGCGCGGATCATCTTCGTGGACACCGAGACGTCGAACTGGACCTTCGATCCGCTGCGCAAGCAGTACTACTGGCACCGATTCTTCAGCCACCAACCAGATCTGAACTTCGAGAACCCGCGGGTGTGCGACGCGGTGCTCGACGCGCTGCGGTTCTGGCTCGACCTGGGTGTGGACGGGCTCCGACTGGACGCGGTGCCCTACCTGTTCGAGGAGGAGGGGACGAACTGCGAGAACCTCCCCAAAACTCACGATTTTCTCAAACGAGTCCGTTCCCTGGTGGACACCGAGTACGCCGACCGGGTGTTGCTGTGCGAGGCGAACCAGTGGCCGGCCGACGTGGTGGAGTACTTCGGCAAGGGCGACGAGTGCCACATGGCGTTCCACTTCCCGGTCATGCCGCGGCTGTTCATGGCCGTGCGCCGCGAGTCGCGCTTCCCCATCTCGGAAATCCTGGCCCAGACTCCGGAGATTCCGGAGAACTGCCAGTGGGGCATCTTCCTGCGCAACCACGACGAGTTGACGCTGGAGATGGTCACCGACGAGGAGCGCGACTACATGTACGCGGAGTACGCCAAGGACCCGCGCATGAAGGCGAACATCGGTATCCGCCGTCGGCTGGCCACGCTGCTGGAGAACGACCGCAACCAGCTTGAGCTGTTCTCGGCCCTGCTGCTCTCCCTGCCCGGTTCACCGGTGTTGTACTACGGTGACGAGATCGGCATGGGGGACAACATCTGGCTGGGCGACCGGGACGGGGTGCGAACCCCGATGCAGTGGACGCCCGACCGCAACGCCGGGTTCTCCTCCGCCGACCCGCAGCGACTGCACCTGCCGGTGGTCGCCGACCCGGTATACGGGTACCAGGTCACCAACGTGGAGGCGCAGTTGCGCAGCACCACGTCGCTGCTGCACTGGACCCGCCGCATGATCGAGATCCGCAAGCAGCACCCGACCTTCGGCATGGGCAGCCACTGCGAGGTGGGCTCACGTAACCCGACCGTGCTCTGCTACACGAGAGAGTTTGGTGACGATATCGTCCTTTGCGTTAATAATCTGTCACGGTTCCCGCAGCCTGTTGAACTGGACCTGCGACGGTTCGAGGGATGGACGCCGGTCGAACTGACCGGAAGGGTGCGCTTCCCCGAAATCGGGGTGCTGCCGTACATGCTGACCCTGGCCGGGCACGGTTTCTACTGGTTCGAGCTGACCCCTCCGGAGGCCAATCGGTGATCACGGTCGACCATCTGCTTCGAGGCTGGCTTCCCAGCCAGCGATGGTTCGCCTCGAAGGGGCGACGTATCGCTCGGGTGCACAGCCGGAGTGCGGCCACACTCCGGCAGGACGACCCGCGGATCGAGGCCCGGATGGTCACCGTGGAGTACGCCGACGGGGACGGACCGGTACGGGAGACCTACCACGTACCGCTGTCGTACCACCGGCGCACCAGCGACCAACTCGTGCACGCCCTGCTCGGCGACGTCGACGACCCGGTCAGCGGCGAGACCCGGTGGGTGCACGACGCCCTGCGCGACCGGGAGTCCACCACCGTGTGGCTGGAGTTCTTCGCCGCCCGGGCCGAGGTGGACGACCTGCGTTTCCACCTCGAACCGGACGTCGAACTGCCGGCGGGGGTGCCCGGCGACATCCTGTCGGCCGAGCAGAGCAACTCCTCGCTTATCTACGGCGAGACCGCCATCCTCAAACTGTTCCGCCGGGTCGAGCCGGGCATCAACCCCGACATCGAGGTCCACGACGCGCTGCGGCCAGCGGGCAACCCGCACATGGCCCCGTTGCTGGGCCACCTCACCGCGCTGTGGCGGGAACCCGACGGCGCCGAACCGAACGGCGCCACCGCCCAGGGTCCGGCGCGCGAGTCCAGCCTGGCGATGCTCCAGACATTCCTGTCCTCGGCCAGTGACGGCTGGTCGCTGGCCACCACCAGCGTGCGCGACCTGTACGGCGAGGGGGACCTGCACCCGGACGAGGTCGGCGGCGACTTCGCCTCGGAGGCACACCGGCTCGGACAGGCCACCGCGTCGGTACACGCCGACCTGGCCCGACTGATGCCCACCGAGGTGGTCGGCCAGGAGCGGCTGGGTCAACTCGCCGACAGCATGGCCGCACGGTTGGCCGCGGCCTGCGAGGTGGTACCGGAACTGACCCAGCACGCCCCGGCCCTGCTCGGCTGCTACGACGCACTACGCGGTCTGGACAACGCCACCCGGCTGCAACGGGTACACGGCGACTTCCACCTCGGACAGGTGTTGCGCACCGCGCAGGGCTGGACCCTGCTCGACTTCGAGGGGGAACCGGCCCGTCCGCTGGCCGAACGCCGGGAACTGGACAGTCCGCTGCGCGACGTGGCCGGCATGCTGCGTTCCTTCGACTATGCCGCCCGTCACCTACTGCTCGACGGCACGCCCGACCCGCAGCTCAGCTACCGCGCCACCGAGTGGTCCGACCGCAACCGGGACGCGTTCTGCGGCGGATATGCCGAGCAGAGCGGCACCGACCCACGCGAGGAACCGGTCCTGCTTCGTGCCCTGGAGGCCGACAAGGCGGTGTACGAGGCGGTGTACGAGGCCCGCAACCGGCCCAGTTGGCTGTCCATCCCCCTCGGCTCGTTGACCCGACTGACGGTGGAGTCCAGATGAGGATGCTGGGCGTCCGAGACGACATCGACCGGCTGGTGAACGGCGCACACCACGACCCACACTCGGTGCTGGGCGCCCACCACCTCGACGACGGCACCACCGTGCTGCGGGCGCTGCGTCCCCAGGCCGGTGCGGTCACCCTGGTCGAGGGGGACCGGCGCACCCCGATGCGGCAGATACACGACGCCGGGGTGTTCGCCGCACAGGTTCCCTACCAGGTCGGGGACTACCGACTGGAGGTCAGCTACGGCGAGCACAGCTACCTGGTCGACGACCCGTACCGGTGGCTGCCCACCCTGGGCGAGGTGGACCTGCACCTGATCGGCGAGGGCCGACACGAGCAACTGTGGCAGGTCCTGGGCGCGCACGAGCGCTCCTACCAGACCGCGGGTGGCACGGTGACGGGCACCTCGTTCGCGGTGTGGGCGCCGGCCGCCCGGGGCGTGCGGGTCACCGGTGACTTCGACTTCTGGTCCGGTGGGCAGGGCTACCCGATGCGGTCGCTGGGCAGCGCCGGGATCTGGGAACTGTTCGTTCCCGGCCTGGGCGCCGGTACGCACTACAAGTACGCGGTGCTGGGCGCGGACGGGACCTGGCGGGAGAAGGCCGACCCGATGGCGTCCGCCACCGAACGGCCTCCGGCAACCGCCTCGGTGGTGTTCACCTCGTCCTACGTGTGGCACGACCAGGAGTGGTTGACCCGGCGCGCCGACACCCCGTGGCACGCGGCCCCGATGAGCGTCTACGAGGTGCACCTGGGGTCCTGGCGGATGCTCGGCTCACACGACTCGCCGGGCGGTTACCGGGAACTCGCCGACGCGCTGGCCGACTACCTGACCGAGACCGGGTTCACCCACATCGAACTGCTGCCGGTGGCCGAGCACCCGTTCGGTGGCTCCTGGGGCTACCAGATCTCCTCCTACTACGCGCCCACGTCACGGTTCGGCAGCCCGGACGACTTCCGGTACCTGGTCGACCGGCTGCACCAGGCCGGCATCGGGGTGATCGTCGACTGGGTGCCCGCGCACTTCCCCAAGGACGAGTGGGCACTGGCCCGGTTCGACGGCACACCGCTCTACGAGCACGCCGACCCGCGCCGCGGCGAACATCCGGACTGGGGCACGCTGGTGTTCGACTTCGGTCGGCGCGAGGTGCGCAACTTCCTGGTGGCCAACGCGCTGTACTGGCTGGAGGAGTTCCACGTCGACGGACTGCGGGTCGACGCGGTCGCCTCGATGCTGTACCTGGACTACTCCCGCCCCGAGGGCGGGTGGGCGCCCAACGAGTTCGGTGGCCGGGAGAACCTCGACGCGGTGCGGTTCCTCCAGGAACTGAACGCGACCGTCTACCGCCGGGTACCCGGTGCGATCACGGTGGCCGAGGAGTCCACCGCCTGGCCGGGGGTCACCCGCCCGACCCACCTGGGCGGGCTCGGGTTCGGTTTCAAGTGGAACATGGGTTGGATGCACGACACGCTGACCTACCTCGGTCACGAGCCGGTGTTCCGCGGCTACCACCACCAGCAGGCCACGTTCTCGATGATGTACGCCTACTCGGAGAACTTCGTGCTGCCGCTGTCCCACGACGAGGTGGTGCACGGCAAGGGGTCGCTGCTCAGCAGGATGCCCGGCGACCGGTGGCAGCAACTGGCCAACCTGCGGGCCCTGCTGGCCTACATGTGGTGCCATCCGGGCAAGCAACTGCTGTTCATGGGCGGTGAGTTCGGCCAGGAGTCGGAGTGGTCCGCCGAGCGCACCCTGGACTGGTGGCTGCTCGACGACCCGGCCCACGCCGGGCTCCGCCGGCTGGTCACCGACCTCAACCGGGTCTACCGGTCCTGCCCGGCACTGTGGTCGCAGGACAACGAGCCGTCCGGGTTCGGGTGGATCGACTCCAACGACGCGCACAACAACGTGCTGTCCTTCCTACGTCACGGCACGGACGGTTCGGTGGTGGCCTGCGTGGTGAACTTCGCCGGCGTGCCACACGAGGGGTACCGGCTCGGGCTGCCCCGCCCCGGTCGGTGGGCCGAGATGGTGAACACCGACGCGGAGAACTATGGCGGTTCGGGGGTCGGCAACCTGGGTGCGGTGACCGCCCTCGACCAGTCCTGGCACGGGCAACCGTGCTCGGCGGTGCTACGGATCCCGCCGTTGGGGGCGCTGCTACTCCAGCACCGTGGTCGAACCAGCACTGACAGTGGGTAACGCCCGTTCCACGACACTACGGTAGGAGTGTGCGGAACGTTGGTGAGCGGAACGAGTTGACCGCCCATCCGCCAGGTCGCCGGGCACGCCCGGGGTGTGGGCGCCGGCCACGGCTGCGACGGCGGCGACGTGGCCGCTGGCAGGGCGTGGTGTGCCTGCTCGCCGTCGGCATGGCGACCAGCGCATGCACCGAGGTGGTGCCCGGGGTCGGGACGTACTCGTCGCTGAGGACCGCCCCCGACGCGCGGATCCAGATCCAGGGGTTGGCCCACGGCACACCGACCGAGGTGGACCGGATCGCGGCCAACGCGGTGTCCGACATCCAGGACTTCTGGGCTGAGCAGATGCCCAAGGAGTTCGGCCAGCGTTACCGGCGGATCTCCGGGGGGATCTACTCGGTGGACCCGCACGACGCCAACCAGCGGGTGCCGTGTGTGGCCAAACCCACCGACATCGCCGGCAACGCGTTCTACTGCCCACAGGCCGACGCGGTCGCCTGGGACCGGGTGACCCTGCTGCCCGCGTTACAGCGGCGGTTCGGCACGTTCCCGATCGCGATGGTGCTGGCACACGAGTTGGGACACGCGGTCCAGGCCCGTACCAGCGAACCGGGTACCCGGACGATCGTGATCGAGGCCCAGGCCGACTGTTACGCCGGTGCCTGGACCCGGGCCGCCCAGCAGGGTGGGGCCAAACACTTCCAGGTGGACAGCGCCAGCCTGGACCAGGCCCTGGGCGGGTATCTGCTGTTCCGTGACCCGGTGGGTTCCGACCCCAACGACGAGCAGGCGCACGGCAACGCCTTCGACCGGGTGAGCGCGTTCCAGGAGGGCTACGAGCAGGGGGTGAGCCACTGTCGGGACTTCAACGACAGGCGAACGTTCACCGAGGTGCCGTTCCTGGACAGCCGGGACGCCGCAGTGCGCGGCAACGAGTCGTTCGCACAGGCCATGCAGGACGGGCCGGCCGACCTTGCGAGGTTCTGGCAGAGCACGTTCGAGGACCGGTACGGCAGTACCTGGCATCCGATCGCCGGGGTGCGTGGTTTCGACGGCGGAGACGACTCGAAGCGACCACGCTGCGGCGCGGTGACCATCACCCAGGCGGTGCGGTACTGCGAGCCGGACCGCACCCTGTACTTCGACGACACCAGGGTGCTGCCGAACATCTACCGCCGCACCGGGGACTTCGGTCCGATGACGCTGCTCGCCGTCGGGTACGGCCAGGCGGTGCGCAGCCAGCTGGGCCTGAGCACCACGGGGACCGACGCGCTGACCAACGAGATCTGCCTGGCCGGCGGGTATGCCGGGGCGGTCTCCCAACGGTCGGCCGACGCGGACGGGTTCGCACTGTCCCCGGGCGACCTGGACGAGGCGGTGCAGGCCCTGCTCGGCTTCGGCGGTACCGCGTTAGGCGAACCTGGTTCGTCAGGTTTCGCCCGGATCAAGGCGTTCCGCGAGGGCTTCGCCGACATCGGCAACTGCGCCTGACCGCGGCCCCAGGTCCAGCCCGGGCCGGGCCCCGAACCCCGGGGCCCGGCACCGGTCAGAACAGGGCGCTGGCCAGGTCGCGGCGGGCCTTGAGCACCCGGGGGTCGTCGTCGCCGACCACGACGAACAGGTCGAGCAGACGCAGCCGGGCCCGGTCCCGTTCCTCGCCGATGGTGGACCGCACCACCGCGACAAGCCGGGCGAACCCGGCTGCCGCGTCGCCCTCGGCCACCTGAAGGTCGGCGGCGGCCAGCTGGGCGTCCACGTCGTCGGGCCGGGCGTTGGCCCGGGACACCGCGTCGACGCCCTGCGACTCGATCCGGCTG
>DATCWR010000313.1:0-2883 GCA_036566245.1 Mycobacteriales bacterium
GAGCCGGAACCGCCGTGCTGGCGGGCCTGCGCGGCCGGGACGGACCCGTCGGGTGCCCGGTGACCGTGCGCGTGCGCGGCGCCCGGACCGAACGACCCGACGAACAACACCACCCGACCAACCCGGTCAGCACACACATCAGCGTCCGCAGCCTCACGACTGTCACCCGGCCGGACTCGGGCCCGGTGCGGCAGCCTCCGCTGCTGTCGGCCCAACTGGTTCGGCTGGTTCGACCGGTTCGGTAGCTGGGGGTGGCAGGTGCGCGGCGGCCCGGACCAGGTCGGGCCGGGTGGCCAACAGGCCGCGCACCACCGCGCCGGTGACCACTGCCTCGCCGCCACCGACCACCAGGTGCGCCACCACCACCGTGGTCGTCACCGTGCCCACCGGGATACCGGCCGCGCCGCCGAGTGCGTACAGACCGGCGAACGCCAACGCACCGGCCGGAACGGACACGAACCCGCCAACCGCCGCCGCAACGGTCACCCCGGTTCGGGTCCGGGCCGCGATCCGACGGACCAGCAGGAACACGCCATACCCGACCACGATCGGCACCAGGTCCATCACCACCATGCTGGCGCCCAGACCACTCACCCCGCCGTAGGCCAACACCAACACCTGGGCGAGCAGCACCACCGTGGTACACAGCAGGGCGGTGTTCGGCCCGACCAGCACCGCGGCGAGCACCCCGCCGAGCAGGTGCGCGTTCGTGCCGACGGCGATCGGGACACTGACCAACTGCGCGGCGAACACGAACGCGGCGACCAGGCCCCCCAGCGGCGCGGTGCGTTCGCCCAGTTCCCGGCGCGCGCGGCGCAACGCCACCGCCACCGAGATCGCCGCGATGACCCCGGCGGTCAGCGACGTCGGCGCGTCCACGAACCCGTCAGGTACGTGCATGGATTCCCCCTCGGGCACAGCCCCGTGTGAACGTCAGGCGCGGCAGACCCGACCGTGCCCGCCGGACCGGATGAGGGGAGTCCGGCTGGTGTTGCTGACGGGCGTGGGCGGGTCAGCAAGCACCCTTTCGGGCATGTGCGCCGTTCAATACGGCTTATGCACACCCGGCATGGTCTGATCGTCGGGCGTCGAGGATCTGGCGCCCGACTGGTCGGACCGGCCCGCCGGGTCGGTCTGCCTCGGTCGGCCGGGTGTGTCAGGCGGACAGGCGGGTGTAGCCGGGTTTGATCACCGACTCGATCAGTTCCAGCCGCTGGTCGAACGGGATGAACGCCGACTTCATCGCGTTGACCGTCAACCAGCGCAGGTCGGCCCAGCCGTAGCCGAACGCCTCGACCAGCGCGGCCATCTCCGAGGTCATCGAACAGTCACTCATCAACCGGTTGTCGGTGTTCACCGTGACCCGGAAATACAAACTGCGCAGCAGGCCGATCGGGTGCTCGCTGATCGACTTGGCCGCACCGGTCTGCACGTTCGACGACGGGCACATCTCCAACGGGATCCGCTTGTCCCGCACGTAGGAGGCCAGCGGGCCGAGCACGATCCGACCGTCGGGGTGCACGGTCACGTCGTCGATGATCCGCACGCCGTGACCGAGCCGGTCGGCGCCACACCACTGGATCGCCTCCCAGATGGACGGCAACCCGAACGCCTCTCCGGCGTGGATGGTGAAGTGCGCGTTCTCCCGGCGCAGGTACTCGAACGCGTCCAGGTGCCGGGTGGGCGGGAAACCCGCCTCCGCGCCGGCGATGTCGAACCCGACCACGCCAGAGTCCCGGTACCGGACGGCCAACTCGGCGATCTCCCGGGACCGGGCCGCGTGCCGCATCGCGGTGAGCAACACGCCGACCCGGATGTTCCGGCCCCGGGTGGCCGCGGTGGCCACCCCCCGGCGGAACCCGGCCAGGGTCGCCTCCACGATCTGTTCGAGGGACAGGCCCCGTTCGGTGTGCAGTTCCGGGGCGAACCGCACCTCGGCGTACACCACGCCGTCGTCGGCCAGGTCCTCGGCGCACTCGGCGGCGACCCGGACCAGTGCCTCGGGGGTCTGCATCACCGCGACGGTGTGCCGGAAGGTCTCCAGGTACCGCTCCAGCGAACCCGAGTCGGCCGCGTCCCGGAACCACCGGCGCAGCTCGGCGGTGTCGGTCGTGGGTAGCGCGTCGTATCCGTCAGCCAGGGCCAGGTCGATGACCGTCTCGGGGCGTAGTCCCCCGTCCAGGTGGTCGTGCAGCAGCACCTTCGGGGCGGTACGGATGTGTTCGATACTCAACGGCCGTGGCATGACAACACGCTACTCGCCCACCCCGTCACTCCCCGATCACCAACCCACGCCGGGTCACTTGCACGGAGGGGTTGCGGCATGCCACCGTTGCTCGTGTAGCCGTTCTCCTGCTGGGAGACCGGAAGTGGCTCCCCGGGACCTCCTGCCGGAATGACAGGACCCCGGGGCCGCGTCATTCTCCAGCGACGTCCACCGGCCCGATCGAACGGAACCGGCTGGGCGAGCCTGCCGCTCTGCGGCCGGCCTGGGACGTGATGGTGCATGCACCATTCACCTACCGGTTCCACCTGACCGCAACCGGGATAATCTGTGGCGTGGCCGTTCAGCCGTCATCGCCCTCGCCTGATGTCACCCACCGTGGTGCTGCTGGCGGCCCATTGACCGGCGCGGGACCGGTGTGCCTGGACCGCGGTCGGATCGGTTGACCGCCGTCCGCGGCGCGGTTCGCACACTGGCGCCGGGCTACTTCGCACTGGTGATGGCCACCGGCATCGTCTCGATCGGGACGCGGCTCGACGGGCTGGACATCGTGTCCGTCGTGCTGCTGTGGCTGACCGGACTCACCTACGCCATCCTGGTGTTGCTGTTCGGATGGCGGCTGGTCGCCTACCCTGACGCGGCCGCCGCCGACCTGCGTG
>DATCWR010000315.1:0-6372 GCA_036566245.1 Mycobacteriales bacterium
GGCGGCTGGGCACGTGACGGCCGTCGGACCGCCCCGACCACCCGGGCGACCCAGGCGGTCGAGGTGGCTCCGGGACCGTCGCGGTGCGGTGGCCGCCGCGGTGGTGGGTGCGGTGCTGTTCACCGGGATGGTCGGGGTACAGCGAGCCCACCCCGGTGGTCCGCTGTGGCCGCTGGTTGGTCTGGTCGACCCCGGCCGGGTCGCGTCGGTGACCGCGTCCGGTCAGGCCGAACAGGCGCTGACCCGGGCCGAACACTCCCTGACCCGCCGCCACCTGGATGCCGCCGAACACGACCTGGCCCAGGCCCGCGCGGTGCTGCCCCGGGTGCGGGAGCGGGACGGTCGGGCCCGGTTGGCCGCCAGGTTGGACACATTGCGGATTCGGCTGGACACGGCTCGGCGTGGGTCTGGTGACGATGCGGTGGCAGACCCGGCCGACCCGGCCACGAGCATGCCGACCTCCGCCACCACCGACGGGTCGTCGGCTGCCGGACCACACGGACACCGGACAACGGCACCCACCGACGACGGTGATCCTGGCGGCCGGGCCGACCAGGCAGACCCGGGTGACCAGCAGGACCTGGGCGACCAGCAGGATCCGAGGGAGGACGAGGACGGGGGCGAGCAGGACCGGCCGCACGACCTCGCCGACGTGGCCGACCCCGGTGAGGCCGGCGACCACAAGGAGGACGACAACGGCACCCTGTGGTCGGACACCGGGGCCGTGAACCGGGCGGGCGCCGACCAGTCGGCCTCGCGTCGACACCCGCCCCGGGGTGTGGAGCAACCGCGCTGACCAGAACCCCGACCGGTCCGATCAGGGTCGGTCCCGGTCAGCTCTCCTGGGCCTCGGCCATCACACCGTCGGCGAACCCGCGGGCGTACTCCCACGACACGTAGTGGGCCGGATCCGGCCGGTAGGCGGGTTCGTGTACCCGGGTCTGCCCGGCATCGAGCAGGTGGATCAGGTTGCCCCGCATCAGTTCCCAACTGAAGAAGTGCGGTTCGCCGCAGTCGTCGCAGTCGACCACGATGCCGCGGATGCCGCGCGGGGCAAGCAGTACCTCGAAGATCTCGAGGTCCGCCATGTCGGCCAGCACGTCCTCACGCTCGGCCGGGCTGAGCGGCGCGGCGGCCGGGTCGTCCAACTCGTGGTCGAGCGCCGCCGCTGGGTCACTCGGATCCCCGTGGAACGGATCGAGGGGGCCGTCGTCGGTCACGTGCACCACCGTAGACGTTCCCCACCGGCCGGTGGCAACCCCCGCAGGCCGTGGTGCTGGATTCGTGGACGGACCAACCGGCAGATTCCGGCGTTCCGGGCCGGCCCGGCCGGGCGGATCGGGGTGGTGCCGTACGCCGGTAGGATTGGAGGACCACCCCGATCCCCTCGACAGCCGACCACCGCGATGCCTGAAGAGGTGCCATGGAATCCCCCGCCGGTCTCCCCGAGAAGTTCGCCACGGTCGGGTTGACCTTCGACGACGTGTTGCTGCTGCCGGCGGCCTCCGACGTGATGCCCAACGACGCCGACACCACCTCCCGGCTGACCCGGTCCATCTCGGTCCGCATCCCGCTGGCCTCCTCGGCGATGGACACGGTGACCGAGGCGCGGATGGCGATCGCGATGGCCCGGCAGGGTGGCGTGGGGGTGTTGCACCGCAACCTGCCGGTCGAGGACCAGGCCCAGCAGGTGGACATGGTCAAGCGCTCCGAGGCCGGCATGGTGACCAACCCGATCACCTGTGCGCCCGAGGACACCCTCGGCGACGTCGACGCGCTGTGCGCCCGGTTCCGTATCTCCGGGGCCCCGGTGGTGGACCGCGACGGGGTTCTGGTCGGCATCGTCACCAACCGCGACATGCGTTTCGAGGCCGACCACACCCGCCTGGTGCGCGAGATCATGACGCCGATGCCGTTGGTCACCGCGCCGGTGGGGGTGTCCGCAGAGCAGGCGCTGACCCTGCTGCGCCGGCACAAGGTGGAGAAGCTCCCACTGGTCGACGGCGGGGGCCGGCTGCGCGGGCTGATCACCGTCAAGGACTTCGCCAAGAGCGAGGCCTATCCGCTGGCCACCAAGGACGCCGACGGCAGGTTGGTGGTCGGCGCGGCGATCGGGGTGGGTGAGGACTCCTACAAGCGGGCCATGACGCTGGTCGACGCCGGCGTGGACTTCCTGGTGGTCGACACGGCACACGGGCACTCCCGCGGCGTACTGGAGATGATCCGGCGGATCAAGGCCGCCGCGGCGGTGGACGTGATGGGTGGCAACATCGCCACCGCCGATGGCGCCCAGGCGTTGGTGGACGCGGGCGCCGACGGGATCAAGGTGGGTGTCGGGCCCGGTTCGATCTGTACCACCCGGGTTGTCGCCGGCGTCGGTGTCCCGCAGGTCACCGCGATCCACGCCGCAGCCCAGGTCGCCCGCCGGGCCGGTGTGCCGGTGATGGGCGACGGTGGACTCCAGTACTCCGGTGACATCGCCAAGGCCATCGCGGCCGGCGCCGACACGGTGATGCTGGGCAGCCTGTTGGCCGGGTGCGAGGAGAGCCCCGGTGAACTGATCTTCATCAACGGCAAGCAGTTCAAGTCCTACCGGGGCATGGGCTCGCTGGGCGCCATGCAGTCGCGGGACGGCCGGCGGTCCTACTCCAAGGACCGCTACTTCCAGGACGACGTGCTGGCCGAGGAGAAGCTGGTCCCCCAGGGCATCGAGGGCCAGGTGCCCTACCGTGGTCCACTGGCCGCGGTCGCCCACCAGTTGGTCGGCGGCCTGCGTGCCGCGATGGGGTACACCGGCTGTGGAACGATCCCCGAGTTGCAGGAGCGCGGGCAACTGATCCGGATCACCTCCGCCGGGCTCAAGGAGAGCCATCCGCACGACATCCAGATGACCGTCGAGGCGCCCAACTACCACTCGCGCTGAACGCCGGCACGGACCTGAACCAACGGAAGGGAAACGGGAGCGCGCGTGCGCGACATCGTCGAGATCGGGTTGGGCAAGACAGCTCGCCGCGGCTACCACCTGGAGGACGTCGCGTTGGTGCCGTCCCGCCGCACCCGCGGTTCCAAGGACGTGTCCATCGCCTGGCAGATCGACGCGCACCAGTTCGACCTGCCGCTGGTGGCCGCACCCTCGGATGCGGTGGTCTCGCCGGCCACCGCGGTGGAGATCGACCGGCTGGGTGGGCTGGCCGTGCTCAACGGCGAGGGGCTGTGGGCCCGGCACGAGGATCCCGAACCGCTGTTCGACCAGATCACCGCCGAGGGCGCCCCTGGCGACCTGATGCGCCGGCTGTACGCCGAACCGGTCCGGCCGGACCTGGTGGTCGGGCACATCAACGACCTGAACAAGGCGGGTGCCCGGGTCGCCGTCCGACTGTCACCGCAGAACATGTTGGCGCACGCCCGGACCATCATCGACGCCGGCGTTGACCTTCTGGTCATCCAGGGCACCGTGGTCTCCGCCGAGCACGTCGCCCAGAGCCGGGAGGCCCTGAACCTCAAGACCTTCATCGCCGACCTGGACATTCCCGTCATCGTCGGCGGTTGTTCGAACTACCAGACCGCGTTGCACCTGATGCGTACCGGTGCGGCCGGCATCATCGTGGGCTACGGCGCGCACAGTGGGTCGACCACACCGAGCATGCTGGGCATCGACGTGCCGATGGCCACGGCCATCGCCGACGCCGCCGCGGCCCGGCGTGACTACCTGGACGAGACGGGCGGTCGCTACGTGCACATCATCGCGCACGGCGACATGTCGACCGGTGGTGACATCGCCCGGGCGGTGGCGTGCGGTGCGGACGCGGTCATGCTCGGTGAGCCGCTGGCCGAGGCGGTGGAGACGCCCGGCGGCGGTATGTACTGGGATGCCACGGTGTCCCACCCCAGCCTGCCGCGTTCGGCGGCGCTGCGGTTGGTGCCCACCGAGGATCGGGTGCCACTGGCCGAGGTTCTGCTCGGGCCGACCGCCGACCCCTCCGGGGCACGCAACCTGTTCGGCGGACTGCGTCGGGCCATGGCCAAGTGCGGGTACTCCAACGTCAAGGAGTTCCAGCGCGCCGAGATCACCCTGGCCTACCGGGGTTGACCGAGGGCAGATGAGCCCGACCGGTCACCGCCCGACCGGGTCGGGCGGGCCGACGCCGCCGGCCCGTAGACTCGTTCTCGTGCCCGCAGACACCGCATCCTCCACCGACGATCTCGTTCTCGTCGTCGACTTCGGGGCCCAGTACGCCCAACTCATCGCCCGCCGGGTTCGGGAGGCTCGGGTCTACAGCGAGATCGTGCCGCACGACATGCCGGTCGAGCAGATGCTGGCCCGCCGGCCCAGGGCGATCATCCTGTCCGGCGGGCCGGCCAGCGTGTACGCCGCCGGTGCGCCCGAACTGCCCGCCGGCCTGCTGGAGGCCGGGGTTCCGGTCCTGGGCATCTGCTACGGCTTCCAACTGATGGCCCAGGCGCTGGGCGGCGAGGTGGCACGCACCGGCACCTCCGAGTACGGCGGCACCCCGCTTCGGGTGACCGACCCGTCCAGCATGCTGTTCCGCGGGCTGCCGCGCGAGCAGCAGGTGTGGATGTCGCACGGGGACGGGTGCCAGGCCGCACCCCCCGGCTTCGCCGTGGTGGCCGCCTCGGCCGGGGCGCCGGTGGCCGCCTTCGAGAACACCGAACGGGACATGTACGGGGTGCAGTTCCACCCCGAGGTGCTGCACACCGAACACGGCCGCCGCCTGTTGGAGCGCTTCCTCGTCGAGGGTGCCGGGTGCCGGCGGCTGTGGACGATGGACAACATCGTCGAGGACCAGGTTGAACGGATCCGTGCCCAGGTGGGCGGCAAGCGGGTGCTGTGCGCGCTGTCCGGCGGGGTGGACTCCGCGGTGGCCGCGGCCCTGGTGCAGCGGGCGGTCGGTGACCAGTTGACCTGCGTCTACGTCGACCACGGCCTGATGCGTCAGGGTGAGACCGAGCAGGTCGAACAGGACTACGTCGAGGCGACCGGGGTGCGGCTGCACGTGGTGGACGCCGGCGACCGGTTCCTGACCGCGCTGGCCGGGGTCACCGACCCCGAACAGAAGCGAAAGATCATCGGGCGGGAGTTCATCCGGGTCTTCGAACAGGCCGCCCGCGACGTGGTTGGCGACGCTGCACACGCCGGTGAGGAGGTCGAGTTCCTGGTCCAGGGCACGCTCTACCCCGACGTGGTGGAGTCGGGCGGGGGAGCCGGCACGGCCAACATCAAGTCGCACCACAACGTTGGCGGTCTGCCCGACGACCTGCGTTTCAGCCTGGTCGAACCGCTGCGCACCCTGTTCAAGGACGAGGTGCGTCGGGTCGGGGAGCAACTCGGACTGCCTGACCGGATCGTGTGGCGGCAACCGTTCCCCGGCCCGGGCCTGGCCATCCGGATCATCGGTGCGGTCACCCCCGAACGGCTGGCCGTGCTGCGTGCGGCCGACGCCATCGCGCGCGCGGAGTTGACCGACGCTGGCCTGGACCGGGACATCTGGCAGTGCCCGGTGGTGCTGCTGGCCGACGTCCGTTCGGTCGGTGTGCAGGGCGACGGCCGCACCTACGGCCATCCGGTGGTGCTCCGACCGGTGTCCAGCGAGGACGCCATGACCGCGGACTGGTCCAGGCTGCCCCACGAGGTACTGGCCCGCATCTCCACCCGGATCACCAACGAGGTGCCCGAGGTGAACCGGGTGGTGCTCGACATCACCTCGAAGCCGCCGGGCACCATCGAGTGGGAGTGACCCGGCCCGCCCGGCGGTCAGCCGGTGTACGCGGCGCAGGCCGGGTCGGAATCGAAGGCGGTGCGCACGTCCAGCGGGGGTTCCAGTCCCCGGCCCGACAACGCGCCGAACATCGGCTGCGACCGTGAGTCGATCGAGGCGACCTGGGACTGCGCCTGGTCGGTGAAGACCGCCTTGGTGGAGATGTCCAGCGCCTCGGCCTGTTCGGCGTCACCGTGGAAGGACAGGGCGGTGGTGGCCACGGCCTGCCGCAGTTCCTCGGCGTACTCGTCACCGCCGACCACGTTGGGCGGCCCGATCCTGGCCAGTGACACCGACAGCTTCGCGGTGCGTTCCTCGGCGTCCTGGTAGAACGCCACCATCGTGGCGCGCAGTTGCTGCGGCGGGTTCTTCCCGTTGATGGAGGCCACGAGTTCTTCTCTGGCACCGGCCATCTGGCCCTGCCACTGGCCCACCGTGGTGCAGACCCGGTGTGCGAACACGTCGGGCTGTACCGGTGAGACGCGGAGGGCGAACCACCACACGCCCGCCCCGACCAGTGTCAACACCAGCACCGCGGAAACCAGCACTGTGAACTGTCGGCGCCGCCGTCCCGGCGCCGGTGGCGGGCGGCGCC
>DATCWR010000330.1:0-3134 GCA_036566245.1 Mycobacteriales bacterium
TCGGCCTCTGGCCGGCGTCGACCTTGTCCTGGAGTTCGGCGTGCCGGGTGTCCCAGTAGTTGATCTCGGAGGTCAGCCGGCTGTGCACCTGCTGGCGGGTCCGTTCCACCGCCGCCGACACCCGGGCGGTGACCTCGGCCATGTGCTCGGGCAGGGCGTGTTCGACCGCCCACGTCATCGCCCGGTCGGTCACGCCGCCGGCCAGCCACGGCTGCTCGACCGCCTCGGCGACCGCGTCGGCATCCTCCGGGCGGGGCGGTTCGTAGTCCAGGTAGGGGGCCGGGCCGGCCGGGCGGGTCTGCCCGTCCGGGGTCAACTCCACGAACGCGAACCGCCGGGACACCACATGCTGCGGCCGGTGCCCGTCGAGAATCTGCTGGGTCAGCGCCACCAGCAGCCGCGGGGTCTCCCCGGCGTCGTCGCGGTCCACCAGCACCGCGCCCTGTTTGAGCGCGGCGCTCTCGCGTTGCCGGGTCAGGTTCACCACCGCGTCGAGCAGCGGATGGCCCGGGGTGAGCAGGGCCGCGTTGGTCTGCCCGGGCACCCGGACCCGGGCCGGGTCGAAGGTCACCCGCTCGTACCGGGGGAGCACCGGGGCACCGACACCGGTCTGCCGGTCCAGGTCGCGAATGTCGGCGGGCACGTGGGTGATCTCGAACCGGCCCGACTCCCGGGCCCTGATCCGCCCACCCAGACCGGTGAACGCCGTGCGGAAGAACGCCTCCAGGTAGTGCGGTTGCAGCCGGCGGGCCTGCGCCTCGGCCATCTGTTCGCGGATCTGGTCCAGTTCCGCGGCGGCCAGCACCTGGGTGTGCAGGGCGCGTTCGGCGATCAACTCCCCCAGACCGGCGCCCACGGTGTCGTCGATGACGGTGTCCAGCCGGGCCCGCACCTCCGGGCGGTCGCCGTAGCGGATCGCCTCGATCAGCAGCGCGCGCAACGGCCGCTCGGTGAACGCCTGCCCGAGCACGTCGAACACCTTGCCGGAGTAGGCCCTGCGCTGCTCCTCGATCTTGGCCAGCAGCCGGGTGAACACCTCGCCCTCGCGGGTGTTGGCCGCGACCAGGTTCCACAGGTGACAGACCTCGGTCTGCCCGATCCGGTGGATGCGGCCGAACCGCTGCTCGATCCGGTTCGGGTTCCACGGCAGGTCGTAGTTGACCATCAGGTGGGACCGTTGCAGGTTCAGACCCTCGCCGGCCGCGTCGGTGGCGACCAGCACCCGCACCCGCTCGTCCTGGGTGAACCGCTGCTGGACGGCCCGCCGTTCCTCCCGGCCGGTGCCACCGTGGATGGACACCACCGCGTCGGCGCGGCCCAGCAGGGTGCGGATCTGGTCGACCAGGTAGGCCAGGGTGTCCCGGTGCTCGGTGAACACGATGATCTTGCGCAGGTTGCCGGCCGGGTCGCGGGTCAGGTCGTGGTCGGCGAGCAGGGTGCGCAACTCCGACCACTTGCGGTCGGAGTTGGAGTACCGGACCCGGTGGGCCAGTTCCACCAGGTCGGCCAAGATCGCGATCTCCTTGTCCAACTCGGCTGCGGTGCGGGCGGCGGTGGCCGCGTCCACCACGTCGTTCTCGACCTGCTCGCGTTCCTCGCCGGCCAGGTCGTCCAGCCGGTCGTCGACATCCCCGTCGGTGTTGCGGCCCAGTAGTTCGTCCAGCCGCTGCCGCAGCTTCTTCTCCTCGGCGACCGAGGCGTCCCTGGCCATCTCGCGGCGGCGACGTTCCAGCCGGGTGCGGCGGCGTTCCAGGCTGCGCAGGATCGCCTCCGGGCTGGAGGCCAACCGGCGTTGCAACACGGTCAACGCGAACCCCACGGTGTTGCCGCGTCGCCGGTCACCGGAGGCGCTCAACCGCTCGGCCCGGTTCATCTCCTCGCGCACGTACTGGGTGACCGCGTCGTAGAGGTCCCGCTCGGCCGGGGACAGTTCGTAGGGGACGGTGTAGGCGCGCCGCTCGGGGAACAGCGGGCGGCCCTCCATGGTGAGCAGGTCCTCCTTGACCATCCGGCGCATCAGGTCGCCCGGCTGCACGGTGTGGATGCCGTCGCGGTAGCGGCCCTCGAACCGGTCCCCGTCGAGCAGGGCGAGGAAGAGTTGGAAGTCCTCCTGCTTTCCCGCGTGCGGGGTGGCGGTCATCAACAACAGGTGCCGGGTGAGCCGGCCCAGTAACTGGCCGAGTTGGTACCGCCTGGTCCGCTTCACCTCGGTGCCGGAGAAGTGCGCGCTCATCCGGTGCGCCTCGTCCACCACGACCAGGTCCCAGTCGGACCGTTCCAGGCTGGCCAGAAGTTCGTCCGAGCGGGACAGTTGGTCCATCCGGGCGATCAGCAGCGGGTGGCGGTCGAAGACCGTGCCGTCCATCGCCTGGTCGACCAGCGTCCGGGTGAGCAGGTCGAAGTGCAGGCCGAACCTGTCGTACAGCTCCTCCTGCCACTGGTCCACCAGACCGCCGGGGGCGACCACCAGACAGCGGGCCAGGTCGCCGCGCAGCAGCAGTTCCTTGATGTAGAGGCCGGCCATGATGGTCTTGCCGGCCCCCGGGTCGTCGGCCAGCAGGAACCGCAGCGGCCGGCGCGGTAACAGTTCGCCGTAGACGGCCCTGATCTGGTGCGGCAACACCGCCAGGTCGCTGGTGGTCACCGCCAGCATCGGGTCGAACAGGGCGGCGTAGCGGATGCGTAACGCCTCGGCGGCCAACCGCCAGGACTCCGCGTCACCGTCCAACGGATGTGACCGGCCGCCCCGGTCCGACCGCATCCGCGACTCCTGGTCGCGACCTACCACGGCGTCGTCGAGACGGCCGTCGTCGTCCCGATAGACGACCGTGAGGTAGTTGTTGCCGATCCACCGCACGCTGTCCACGGTGACCGGGTCAGCCCCGACCAGCCCTGCCACCCGAACACCGGGCACGAGTTGTTCCAGCCGAACCCCCGGTACGCCCCCCGGCGCGGGTTCCGGCATCCCCCCAGCAGCCATGTGCTCCACTCGCCAACGTTGTTGTGTCCGCAACTTACTCGTGGATCGAACCGGCAATGGTGAGTCCGACAAAATCGGAATCGGAGCCCGGGGTGTCCACAACCACCCTGCCCGTGACACGGATGATCATCCTGAGGTGGAGATGGGCGGTTCG
>DATCWR010000355.1:0-3433 GCA_036566245.1 Mycobacteriales bacterium
CCCGGGTTCCCCACCGCCGACGACGGGCCGGCCGCCGACGCCATCGCCCGGTTGTCCTCGGCGGTGGACGGCGCGCCGCTGCACCTGTTGGCCATCCCGGGCCTGCCCGACCGGGCGACCCTGGCCGGGTTGGGTGTGCGCCGGGTGTCCACCGGTTCGGCGTTGTACCGGGCCGCCCTGGCCGGTGCGGCCGAGTCGTGCCGTGACCTGCTCGGCGAGGCGGGTTGGGCCGGCCTGGCCCGGTCCGCACAACTGCCCTACAGCCAACTGGTCGCCCTGCTGACCGACCGCTGAACCCTGCGGCTGGTTGGGGTCGCTCAACGCCACACCGCCTCAAACCACGACAATGGCGGAGTATCTAACGAGGAAGTGGTCCGTCCGCAGCGGACGAGATGCAAGGGAGAGCACCCACTCCCTGCCACCTCCAACGTACAGCGCACCGGGGGGCTTGCGGCAAGACCCGGGTCGTGCCGCACAATCGCCGGCCGGGGCCAGAATCCCCGGAACGGGGTCGCGACGTGCGTGTTGTCACACCCCGGCGACCCGAACCGACCACAGCCGGGAGCTGACGAGGTGAACCCGCACACCACCAGTGCGTTCGACCTTCCCGACCACCTCACCGCCAAGGCCGACCCGACACTGATCGCCGGCGACGAACAGCACTTCGCGGCCATCGCCGAAAGCCTGGACCAGTCGATCGCCGACCTGTCCGACCGCCTCGATGCCGAACGCAGGGCACCCGGCGGCATCGGCCAGGAGGCGATGGACCGGGACCTGGAGATCCACCGGCTGACCGCTCGCCTGCGCGTCCTGCGTCGCTTCGGTCTGGACCTGTGCCTGGGACGCATCGTCCGCGCGGACAACCCCGAGCCCGTGTACGTCGGACGGCTCGGTCTCACCGACAGCGAGGGTCGCCGGTTGCTGATCGACTGGCGCTCCCCCGCGGCCGAGCCGTTCTTCGGCGCGACCCACGCCAACCCGATGGGGCTCGCGAGCCGCCGCCGGTATCGCTGGACCGGTGGCCGGATCAGCGACTACTGGGAGGAGGTGTTCACCCCGGAGGGGTTCGTCGGGCACGCCGCGCTCGACGACCAGTCCGCGTTCATCGCCAGCCTGGGCAGCGACCGGTCGGCCCGGATGCGGGACGTGCTCGGCACCATCCAGGCCGACCAGGACGCCATCATCCGCGCGGGATCCCGTGGCGCTCTGGTCGTCGACGGCGGTCCTGGTACGGGGAAGACCGTCGTCGCCCTGCACCGCTCGGCCTACCTCCTCTACTCCGACCCTCGCCTCGGTCACCGCCGGGGCGGCGTGCTGTTCGTCGGTCCGCACCAGCCCTACCTGGCCTACGTCGCCGACGTGCTGCCCAGCCTCGGAGAGGAGGGCGTGCGCACCTGCACCCTGCGGGACCTGGTCGCCGAGGGAGCCACGGCGACCACCGAGGCCGACCCGAACGTGGCTTTGCTCAAGTCGTCCGCGCACCTGGTCCAGGCGATCGAGGCGGCCGTCAGGTTCTACGAGGAGCCACCCACCGAGGGGATGACGGTCACGACCCCCTGGTCGGACGTCTGGCTGGGCGCCGAGGACTGGGTCGAGGCGTTCGACGCACCGGAACCCGGTACCCCACACAACGAGGCGCGCGACCAGATCCTGGAGGAGTTGGTCACGATCCTGGCGGACAAACATGATGGCGAGGTCTCGGCTGACCTGCTCCGCAGGTCGCTGCTGCGAAACAGGGATCTGCTCACGGCCCTCAACAGGGCGTGGCCGCTGCTCGACCCGGCCGACCTGGTATCGGACCTGTGGTCGGTACCCGCCTACCTGCGCAGGTGCGCTCCCTGGCTCAGCCCTGACGACGTTCGGCGGTTGCAGCGTGAGGACGCCCAGTCCTGGACGGTGTCGGACCTGCCGCTGCTGGACGCGGCACGGCAGCGACTCGGCGACCCACGGGTGGCACTGCGCAGACGTCGGCGCGACGCCGCTGTCGCCGCCGTCCGTGAACGCATGGCCGGTGTCGTCGACAACCTGATCGAGGTCGCCGACGACGAGTACGGCGTTGGCCTGGTGACCATGCTTCGCGGCGAGGACTTCCAGGACGCCCTGGTCGACGAGACCGCACTACCCCGCACCGAGCCGGACCTGCTCGCCGGCCCGTTCGCGCACATCGTCGTGGACGAGGCCCAGGAACTGACCGACGCGGAGTGGCAGATGTTGCTGGCCCGCTGCCCGTCCCGGAGCTTCACCATCGTCGGGGACCGCGCCCAGGCCAGGCGCGGGTTCACCGAGTCGTGGTCGCAACGGCTGGGGCGGATCGGGTTCGACCGGATCAACCTGGCATCCCTGAGCATCAACTACCGGACGCCGACAGAGGTCATGGCCGAAGCCGAGCCGGTCATCCGGGCCGTGCTCCCGGACGCCAACGTGCCGACCTCCATCCGCAGCAGTGGCGTGCCCGTCGTACGCGGATCCACTTCGGATCTGGGTTCGATCCTCGATGCCTGGCTCGCCGCGCACGCCGACGGGATCGCCTGCGTCATCGGCGATCCCACGTTCCGGGCGACGCCCCGGGTCCGGTCGCTGAGCCCGGAACTGTCGAAGGGACTGGAGTTCGACCTGGTCGTCCTTGTCGACCCGGAGACGTTCGGCAACGGCGCCGAAGGAGCGGTCGACCGCTACGTGGCGATGACCCGGGCGACCCAGCAACTGGTTATCCTCACCAGCCCGTGACACCGGCCGGGACTCACAGGCCGAGGAACGCGGCGCGTAGGCCCTGGTCGGCCAGCAGGTCGGCGGACGGACCCGACATGGTGATCCGGCCCGATTCCAGCACGTAACCACGGCTGGCCCGGCGCAACGCCTGCACCACGTTCTGCTCCACCAGCAGGATCGTGGTTCCCCGCTCGGCCACCGTGCTGGCCAACTGCATGGTCTGGCTGACCAGCAGTGGCGACAGGCCCTCGGTCGGTTCGTCCAGCATGAGCAGTCTGGGCATGGCCATCAGGCCGCGCGCCAGCGCCAGCATGGACTGCTCCCCGCCGGACAGGGTTCCGGCCGGCTGGCGCAGCCGGTCGGCCAACACCGGGAACAGCGCGAAGACCTCGTCGCGGGTACGCGCGGCATGGCGGGCCGCCCGGGTGGTGAAGGCGCCCAGTTCGAGGTTCTCCTCGATGGTCATGTGGCCGAACAGTTGCCGGCCCTGCGGTACCAGTACCAGGCCACGGTCCACCCGGGCGTGACAGGGCAGCGCGGTGATGTCCTCACCGTCGAACTCGATCCTGCCCCGCCGGGGAGTGAGCACGCCGGCGAGCGTGTTGAGGGTGGTGGTCTTGCCCGCGGCGTTGGCACCGATCAGCGCGACCACCTCGCCGGCCTCCACGGTGAGGTCGATGCCGTGCAGGACCTCCAGTTGGCCGTAGCCGGCGGTCAGGTCAGA
>DATCWR010000402.1:0-6705 GCA_036566245.1 Mycobacteriales bacterium
TGGCGGACAGGCGCATCGGCGCGGCCGGTGACGCCGAGGCGATCTGGGTCGCGGTCGACCCGTCCTCACACGGCCAGTAGGCGACCAGGAAGAAGCTGTTGATGGGTGAGGTCATCTCCCGGTACAGGGCCGAGCGCAGCGGTGAGGCGCCCTGGCCCAGGCGCCGCCCGATCCCGGATGCGGTGATGGGCACCCACACGTCAGCACCGGAAACATCCCACCGTGGCGGCCAGCTCGACACCTCGCCGGCGAAGCGGGGCAGGCGCACCTCGAAGTCGTCGTACCGGAATGTGACCGGGGACGGGTTGGTGTTCCCGCCCGCAACACCGGACCGGACCCCGACCCACCCGGCGGCCATCAGCGGGGACGGATCGACCGCCACCAGGTGCCAGCCGCGCGGTTCCGGGCCGGCGGTGTCCCAGACGCGCATCCGGATCGCCGGACCTTCCACCTGGGCCCGCACCCGCCAGCGGGCACCCACCGCGTAGACCAACGACAGATCAGTCTGGGAGATGATCTGCTGGTCGGGGTCGAGGATCGCCAGTCCGATCGCCAGATCCGTTCCCACCGTCACCCGGGCCCGGTAGTAGGTGGTCAGGTCCTGGCCGCGCAGCATGATCGTGGCCGGCTCCAGACCGGCCCCGGTCGGCGCCACGTCGAGGCGGAAACTGACCGCGACCTCGCAGTCGCGGTAGAACGGCCCGGCCTCCAGGTGGGTGGCCCGAAACGCCGGCGCGGCCGGCACGGTGTGGATGCCCGACGTCCCATCCACCGAGAAGTCGCCGATGACCACGGACCCGCCCCCGCCGAGTTCGTCCCACACGAGACCGTCCGGAGTAGACCCCCAGCCCGCCGGGACGGTCCGGCCGAACCCGTCGACAACCGTGCGCACCGACAGCCGCAGCGGGGTGTTCCGGCCGAACGTCCCGTAGAACGGGCTGGTCGGGTTGCGCGGCGAGTACACGCCGTCGGTGTTTCGAATCGACAACGCGCACGTCGATGGGTCCACCTGGCTGGCCTCGTCAGCCCGGCCCCGGGTGATCCTGATGCCGTCCCGCAGCAGCACGTCACCGCTGACGTCCCGCCACGTGCCGCCGATGAACAGCTCTGTCACCACATCCAGCGGAGTGTCCGGGAATCCCACGATGGTCACCCTCTCCCGAGCACGACTTGCACGTCACCGCCACGCACCCGGATCGCCTCACGCAGCACCTGCAACAGCAACTCCCCCATGCGCCCACCGTCGGAGCGGATCTCGATCACCGTCGGGGCGGTGGCCACGCCGCTGGCAGCGGATGCGCCAGACAGCATCTGCCGGGTCCGCCCCGCCGGAATCACCCGCGCGGGCCGCGTGAACTCGACCAGTTCCGGGCCCTCCTCGCCGACCATCGCCAGGCCAGGCAACGCCAAACCACCCGAGGCGAAACGGCGCACCGTTCCACCCGCGCCGGACGTCCCCGACTTCTTCACCGTGGACCTTTCGACCACGTCCAAGGTGATGATCTTCCGGGAATTGATGAGCGCCATCTGGGAATTGACATCGTCTTTGAAGTTCTCGAAGTCCCTCGCGGCTTTCTTCAATTTCCCGCCCAAACCGGGAACCCACCCGAACGCGTTAGCCGCCCCGTCGATCAGCGCACCGAAGAACCCGAGGACCACTTTCAGGACGGTGTTGAACACCCCGGGCGCGTAGGACAGCAGCTTACCCAGAGCGCCGATGACCGGGCCAATCACCGCCGCATCCCACGACAACAGGTGCTCGATGATCCCGGCGATGATCGGAATCAGTGGCGTCAACGAGATCAGCAAATTCGCCAACACAGGCAGCAGCGGCAGGAACGCGGCCTGAGTCTGGAACAGCGAGTCGATCAGGTCAGGTAGCACCGGAGCCAGTTGGTCCGCCAGTTGCGCGATGACCGGGGCCAGCGCCTCGATCAACTGGGTCAGCACCGGCGCGGCATCGGCCAACACGGTGGCGAAAAGCTCGGCGGCCAGCGGGATGATCGGCGTCACGGCCTTGATCAACGCCAGGAACGCTGCGGAGATGTCCGGCAGGACCGGGGCCAGGCCATCCAGCAGGCCCTGGGCGAGCTGGACCACCAGGTCCAACAGCGGGCCGAGCAGCGGCGCCCCTGCCTTGGCCAGCACGGCGATGAGCTGTCCGAAGATCGGAAGGAGTTGCCCGACCGCGGCGAACACCTGCCCGAACACCGGAGCCAATTCGCCGGCCTCAGCCAAGATCGGCTTGAAGAACCCAGCGATGCCCTCCAGGAGAGGACCCAGGCCGGAGGCGATCGACTCGATCACCGGCCCGGCGGCCTTGGCGATATCCTCGATCACCCCGGTGATCGGCTTCAGTGCCGGCCCCAACGCGTTGACCAGGCTGTTCAGTGCCGGGGCGAGCGCGTCAAACGCCCCACCGAGTGCCGGAGCCAACTGCTGGTCGATGATCCCCTTGAACTGCCCGGCCGCATTGGTGAGCACGGGTATCAGCGGGGCGGCAGCCTTCTGCATCTGCATTTTCGCATCGGCGGCCATATCCGCGAAATCGGCCTTGACCTGCTGGCTGGTCGCTGCGGCGGCGATACCAATCCCAGCGATCGCCAGGCCGACACCGGCCAACGCACCGGCCGCCACCACCGACGCGGCAGCCGACGCAGTCCCAATACCGGCCAGGCCGACACCGACCGCCCCGGCTTTCCCGGTGATGTCCGACAGGCTGATCCCGGCGGAATCGGCGGCCGGTTTGATCGTGGCCAACGACGTGTTGGTCCTCTTGACCGCCTTTTCCAGGTCCTTCGCGTCACCGAGAATTTCAACCGTGAACCGGCGAGTGGGCATGATTCACCACCCCCGCCAGATCAACGCTCGATCATTCCCCGCTCGGACAGCATTTTCAGGTCAGCGAGGTACTCGTCCACCTCGGCCGCCGGCATCTCATCCAGGTGCCACGGCAGCAGACCCGGATAGGTGCGGGTCAGAATCGGTAGGAGCGGGCGTAGGGCCGGCCTCAGGCTTCCGGGTGGCCGTCCACCTGTCCGCCGGCCTCGGCAACCCGCACCGGATCCGGGGCCACATCCGGAGCCGGCAGCGACTCCGTGGTCAGATCCGAGTCGTACCCGATACCCGACGCGACCTCGTCGAAGGTCACCCGGTCGCCGTCCTGCCTGCGGGCCAGCCACACCACCGCGGCGAGGATGTCGATGTCCGGGTCGGACTGGATCGCCGACAGCAGGCCCGCCACTGACATGCCGGTCTCCCGGCGCAACGCCGAGGCGTCCATGGCAGACAGTTCACCCATGTGCAGGGTGTAGGCGACCCCGTCGAGTGTGACCCGCACACCGGCCCCGATGGCGCTCCGGCGGCGCGTCTGCCGGTCCACGGTGCGCCGGGTCTGGGATGCCATCGTGCTCACTCCTCCTGGGGGATCTTGTTGAACAGGTCCTCGATGCCCTGCTCGTACAGTTCGACGACCTCGTCGCGTTTCGCGTCGATCGCCGGGTAGAGGAACGGGCGGGCGGTGATCTTCGTGCGGCGGGTGACCCCGGCCCGGCGGAACGACTGATGCTGGGCCTGCGCCCGCTCGATCGCCTCGCGGCTCGACCCGCGCCGGGGGATCTCCCCGCCGAACTCGGTGACCTCCGCGTGCGGGGTGCGCACACCACCCATCGCGACCTGGGCGGAGGTACCCGACCGTTTCAGCGCCTTGATCGACCTGCGGATCGGGATGATCTGCCCGCCGCCCTGGTGCTTGCCCTTGGGTGCGCGCAGTTTCGCGTCCTTGGCGACGATGTCGGCCGCCTTGAAGTTGAGCTTCGCCAACTCCTTGGGCAGGGTCTTGTCGACCCTGGCCAGTTCGCGGCGCAACCTGGCCAGGCCGACAACCCGAATCGACTCGGGGCGATCGGCCATCAGGCCGTCGCGCGGGTCAGCACACCGGCACCCGACCAGGTCACCGACAGTTGCGCCAGGTCACCCACGGTCGAGTCGAACGGCGTGTACTCCTCGACCAGCAGGCTGCCCGAGTAGGAAGGGTTGGTCGGCGACACCGCCCCGGACGTGGGCTTGCCGACGAACGTCACCACGGTGCCCAGCAGCGGCCACAGAATCGAGTCCAACTCCGACGCGCTGAAGTCCTGATTGAACGTCAGGGCCGCCGACCAGTCCTTCAGCCCACCGATCCTGGACCGCCACCCGCCCGACCCGAAGGTGGTGGTGTCGGCCGCATCCGCCTTCACGTTCAAGGTGATCTTGGTCAGGTGGTCGGACAGGTCCGTGCCGCCCACGGTTGCCGAGAAGTCGAGCAGGGCGATGGCCATGATGTGTGTCTCCTTACTGGATGGCGATCGCGGCGGCGACCGTGTGCGTGCCGGTGATGTCGGTGACGGTGATCCGCCACCACGTGTCGGTGATCGGCCCGGGTAGCCGGGTCATCCACGTGCCACCGGTGGCGGTGAGTGGGCCGATCGTCGCCCGCGTGGTCGGCGCCGCGAACGTGTCGTCCACGTCCGACTCGACCGTCACGGTGACCGTGGTCCCGGCGGCGAACAGGTGCACCGCCGCGTACAGGTGCTGCCCTGATCCGACCGCCCCCAGGTCCAGCGCGGACCCGACCGGTCCGGTTGCCGACACATCGCCCTTGGGTATGGCGACCAGGCCGCGAACCATACCGACCCCGTTGGTGCCCTGCGCGTCGATGCTGAACGGCAGGACCTCACCCACGGCCTCGCCGGTGTCGTAGGAGAACTGGCCAGCCTGGAACATGTAGGCCACCGACCCTGCCGACCCGTCCGGGCTGAGCGTGACCACCTTGTCGACCACACCCAGGTCAGGGATACCCGCGGCGTCCACAGCCGACGACCAGTACCCGTCGACGGCCATCTCCGCGCTGCGCAGCCCACCGATCCTGGACCGCCACCCGCCCGACCCGAAGGTGGTGGTGTCCTTCGCCTCTACCTTGGCGCTGGCCATCAGCTTGTTCGAGTCGCCGGAGAAGTCCACGCCGGCGACCCAGATCGCAGCATCGGTCAACGCGAACATCAGTCGACTCCTCTCGTGTGGACGACCAGGCGGAGCATCGCCGCTACGTGGTCCATGCTGGACACCGACGACGACAGGTCGTAGCCGGTCATCGCAGAGACGTGCGCGTCGACGTCGGCCAACCCGAGCGTGCGCGCCTTGAAGATCGCCTGCCGAACCGAACTGGAACCCGCTCCAGTGACGAACCCGTCCAACTGCCGCTGGGCAACGTCCATGTCACCGGTGGACACCAGGACGATCAGGTCGAACTCGTAGGTGTCGGCCCCCCGGCCCATCGCCACCGAGAAATCGACCTCATCGGGCATGACCACCACCGCGGGCAAGGTCACCGAGTCGGGGATCGTCGGATACACCTTCAGGGCTGGTATCGCCGTTTCGATGGTGGTCTTGATCGCGTCGCGGATCTCGGTGAGGGTGCTCACGTCACGATCAGCCGGTGCGGGCAACGCAACACGGGCACCTCCGGGTCGTCGGTGAGCCGCACCCACACGTCGTAGACGCCTGCGGTCAGGGTGACCGTGCCGGCCGGGCCGACCAGGCAACGCGCGAAGTAGGTGGGCGGCGTGGTCGTGGCGTCGGTGTTCCAGGCCGCCGAGTTCCAGTCGTTGCTGGCCGGGGCGGTGCCGGCCGTCGGAAACGCCATCGCGACTGTGTCGCCGGTCGGATCGGTGTCGAACAGGACGTCACGAACCGGGACGTGCACGTACACCAGGGACAGTGCGGAGACAGTCAGATCAGGCACGGCGCCTCCACTCAGGTCGGATCGGACACCTGCCATGCCCCGGCCGGTGATCCAACAGCCCACCCCGCCCGGGGGCCGGCCACCGACCAGCCGGCCACGGGGTCGCCGGCGCGCATCCCCACGTCCCGCTGGGTACCCGGCGGTGCACCCGAGTAGACGGTCAGGGCGGCGGTGTGTGCGGCGAACGCCGTGGACGCGGTCGTCTCGTAGGTGGCCACCGCGCCCGGGAAACGCACGGCCACACCCAGACCGACGTTCGTCCCTGACGGCCTGGTCGTGGACGTCGTGGCCTGCTGGGTGAATCCGTTCGTCCACGCGGTCGAGGTGGCGCCCGGGTTCGTGGCCGCCGATGTGCCCACCGTGGCCAGGAGTAGCGAGTCGGCCCGGCTGATCGGGCCGGTAGTGCCGGTGGAGAACGACGACGCTTGACCGCTCGACCCGTCCGACACCGACGCCGCGTCGAACGGCGCCGAGGCGAGCCCGGACACCTCCGCCACCCACCAGCATGCCGCCGACGCCGAGTTCAGGGCCACCGCCCAAGACGTCTCACCTGCCGTGGTGGTCCTGTGGAACAGGTAGTGGCCATCGTTGTTGACCTGCACCACATCCCTGACGAACCCGGCCGGGGTGGCCACGGTGGTATCAGCGACCACCACGATCAGCAGGGTCCGCCCGGTGGCAGTACCCGAGGGCAGGGTCGGGGTGACCGTCGACGTCGTAGCCGCCCCGGTAGACCCGGCCGCCTGCTGGACGATGTCCGATACGGACAGGGCCATCAGGTCAACCGGGCGTGGAACAGCGAGTACCGCTGCGGCCGGTAGGTGACCCGTCGCGGGCGCCGCTTGACGTACTCGTCGAGCAGGTCGACCACGTCGACGTCCTGCCGGGTGATCCGGACCACGCCCATGTCCCCGAACCCGGCG
>DATCWR010000412.1:0-26118 GCA_036566245.1 Mycobacteriales bacterium
GGCAACACCCGCGGCAGTCACGTCTACCTGGTGCCCCGGGAGAACGGCGAACTGGTGGTCGGGGCCACCAGCGAGGAACTGGGGTTCGACACCCGGGTGACCGCCGGCGGGGTGTACGGGTTGTTGCGCGACGCGCACGAACTGGTGCCCGGGCTCACCGAACTGCCGCTGGTGGAGACGTTCGCCGGCCTGCGACCGGGCTCGCCGGACAGCGCCCCCATGCTGGGCCCGGGCCGGTTGGACGGGTTGGTGCTGGCCACCGGGCACCACCGCAACGGCATCCTGCTCACCCCGGTCACCGCGGACGTGGTCGGCGAGTTGCTGGTGACCGGCAGGTTGCCGGACCTGGCCGCGCCGTTCACCCCGGACCGGTTCGGTGACACCGGGCAGGCCGGCCCGACAGTGGTCCAGGAGGTACCCGCATGACGGTCATCGTGAACGGGCGGTCCAGCGACCTGCCCGCCGGCACCACCGTGGCCGCGGTGGTGGCCGGGCTGGCCCGAGCTGACACCGGGGTGGCCGTGGCGGTCAACGACACGGTCGTGCACCGTGGCTCGTGGCAGACCACCGCCCTCAACGACGGGGACCGGGTGGAGGTCATCACCGCGGTTCAGGGAGGCTGACATGGCTGACGACCCACTGGTGATCGCCGGGGAGGTGTTCGCCTCCCGGTTGGTCATGGGTACCGGTGGCGCGACCAGTCTGGAGTTGCTGGAACGCGCCATGGTGGCCTCGGGCACCGAACTGACCACGGTGGCGATGCGTCGGGTGGACCCGAACGCGCGCGGCTCGGTGTTGGACGTGCTGGTTCGCAACGGGGTCAGGGTGCTGCCCAACACCGCCGGCTGCTTCACCGCCGGTGAGGCACTGTTGACCGCCCGGCTGGCCCGTGAGGCACTGCGCACCAACTGGGTCAAGCTCGAGGTGATCGCCGACGAGCGCACCCTGCTGCCTGACCCGATCGAACTTCTCGACGCCGCCGAGCGCCTGGTCGACGACGGGTTCGTGGTGCTGCCCTACACGAACGACGACCCGGTTCTGGCCCACCGACTGGAGCAGGTCGGCTGCGCGGCGGTGATGCCGCTCGGCGCGCCGATCGGATCCGGCCTGGGCATCCGCAACCCGCACAACATCTCACTCATCGTCGAGCAGGCCACCGTGCCGGTGGTGCTGGACGCCGGGATCGGTACCGCGTCGGATGCGACCCAGGCGATGGAGTTGGGGTGCGACGCCGTGCTGGTCGCCTCGGCGGTGAACCGGGCACAGTCGCCGGAGGTGATGGCCGAGGCGATGCGTCGGGCGGTCGAGGCGGGTCGGTTGGCCCGGTTGGCCGGGCGTATCCCACACCGGTACCTGGCCGAGCCGTCCTCCCCACGGCACGGCCGGGCCGCGATCGGCCCCGACCCGGCCTGAGCACACCGCCGGCCTGAGCCGGCCTGGCTGACAGCCCCCGTCGGGGGGGTCACGTCCCGACGTCTGGGCACCTGCCGGATTGTCGGACCGGTCGCCCGGCACCGTCTACGCTGCCGGCATGACTGCACTCGCCATCGACGTAGGTCAGATGAAGGCGATCGCCATCGGCGTGATCGTCGCCCTGTTCGTGCTGGCGATCATCGTCGGCATGGTGGTCCGGGCCGTGGTCACCAAGGCCATTGCGCTGGTGGTGATCGTGGTCTTCGGCGTGCTGGTGTGGTCCCAGCGGGCCGCGCTGAACGACTGTGCGACGCAGCGGGACTGTAGCTTCTTCGGTTACCAGTTGTCGCTGGACTGAGCCGCTCCGGGGCCGGGCTGGTCGGGTCCGGCCGGCCTGGACCCGGTGAGGTTTCGGGCCCGCCGCCGGGACCGGAGCAGTTCGAGAATCACCGGAACGACAGAGACCACCACGATCGCGACCAGGATCGCCTCCACGTTGTCGCGAATGAACGCGATCTGGCCCAGGTAGTACCCCAACGTGGTCACCCCTGCGCCCCACAGCACCCCGCCAATCAGGCTGTAGAGGGCATAGGTGGAAAACCGCATCCGACTGGCCCCGGCCATCACCGTGGCGAAGGTTCGGACAATCGGCACGAAACGCGCCAACAAAATGGTGAACGGACCGTACCGTTCGAAGAACGCGGTGGATCGCTCCACGTACTCGCGTCGGAACAGCCGTGACTCGGGCTTGTCGAAGATCACCGGCCCGGCGCGCAGGCCGATCCAGTAGCCCACCAGGTTGCCCAGCACCGCCGCGGCCGGCACCAGCACCAGCAGTGTCCACAGCGGAAGGTCGAAGACCTGCTGGGAGACCAGCAGTCCGGCGGTGAACAACAACGAGTCGCCGGGCAGGAAGAAACCGATGAGTAGCCCGCACTCGGCGAAGATGATCAGTAGCAGTCCGGCCAGGCCGAACGTCCCGATCAGGTAGTTGGGATCGAGCAGGGCGGGTGCCGCGACAGGGTGCACCGGCCGAGGTTACCGGTCCACCCGGGGTTGGCGCGGCCCGGCGTCGTGGTTCTGGTCAGGGTTTCCGCCAGGGGCGTGCTCGGGCGCCTCGTCGGGCGCCTCGTAGGTCGCGTCGCCGGGCGCCTCACCGGGTGTCCTGTCGGGTGTGTCGTCCGGACCGGTGCGGTTGGGGGTGAGCCGCCAGCGGACCACCCCGGCGACCAGGGCGGTCGCGACAGCCAGCCCGGCCACCGCCAGCGCCACCGGCCGAAGCACCGGCACAGATGCGGCGAAGTACCCGATGACCACCAGCGTGGGCACCCAGGCCAGCGCACCCACCACGTTGGCCACCAGGAACCGGGCCCAGGGCATCGCGGTCGCCCCGGCCAGCGCGGGGACGAAGGTACGCACCCACGGCACCCACCGGGCCCCCAGCACGGCCAGACTCCCGTAGCGGTCGGTGAACTGTTCGGCCCGGGCCAGGGTGGCCGGGGTGAGGATCCGCCTCCGGCGCCCCAACAGGGTCGGACCCGCCCGCGCGCCGACCAGGTAACCGACCACCTCCCCGACCACCGCGGCGGCGAACGCACCAGCGACCAGCACGACCAGCGAGACCCGGTCCGGCCTGGTCGCGGCCACCGCTCCGGCGGCGACCAGCAGGGTGTCCCCGGGCAGCAGGAAACCCACCAGCAGCCCACATTCGGCGAACACGAACCCGAACACGACCGCGTAGACCGCCGCGGCTCCCAGCGTGTGCAGGCTGGACGGGCCGGGCAGCGCGTCGAGAATGTCACCCGCGCCCACCCGGCCAGGCTAACCGGGTCGGCCCCACCGGGCCGGCGGCCCGCCGGACCGACCCGCCCCGGCGTCCCGTCGCCGTGGTGGCACCTGTGCCACCGTGGCGGTGTGGGTGGCTGACGTTGCGGACCGAGGGAGTGGCGGATGGCGCGGGAGCGACTGGTCGTGATCGGCGGTGACGCCGCCGGAATGAGCGCGGCGTCCCAGGCCCGACGGCGGCGTTCACCAGACGACCTGGAGATCGTCGCGGTCGAACGTGGCCGGCACACCTCCTACTCCGCCTGTGGGATTCCCTACCTGGTCGGCGGGATGGTGTCCGACGCCGAGGCACTGGTGGTTCGCACCCCGGCCACGTTCCGTGAGCGGTACGCGATCGACGTACTGGTCGAACATGAGGCGGTCGTGCTCGATCTGGACCGTCGGGCCGTCGTGGTCCGGCAGCCCGACGGTGGGCGACGGGTGCTGGACTTCGACCAGGTGGTGGTCGCCACCGGCGCGGTACCCCGCCGCCCGGACCTGCCCGGTGTGGACGCCGTCGGCGTCCACGGTGTACAGACCCTCGGCGACGGTGAGGCGGTGCGGGCCGCCCTGGCTGCCGGAGCGCGCCAGGCGGTGGTGGTCGGTGCCGGCTACATCGGACTGGAGATGGCCGAGGCGTTGGTCAACCGCGGCCTGGCCGTGACCGTGGTGGAGGCCGGCCCGCAACCCATGTCCACCGTCGACCCGGACATGGGTGCGATGGTTGCCGAGGCGATGCGCACGATGGACATCACGGTGCGGCTGAACGAACCGGTGCGCGCCATCGAGGCAGGCCCCGACGGTGCGGTCCGCGCGGTGGTCACCTCCATGGGCGAGGTTCCGGCCGACCTGGTGATCCTGGGTCTGGGGGTCGTGCCGAACACCGAACTGGCCAGGGCGGCCGGGCTGGCCCTGGGTCCCACCGGCGGTATCCGCACGGACGCGAGCATGCGCAGCGTCTCCCACCCGGGGGTGTGGGCGGCCGGCGACTGCGTGGAGACGATGCACCGGGTGTCGATGGCCCCGGTGCATGCCCCGCTGGGCACCCACGCCAACAAGCAGGGCCGCATCGTCGGCATCAACATCGGCGGTGGCTACGCGACCTTTCCCGGGGTGGTGGGCACGGCGGTGACCAGGGTGTGCGACCTGGAGATCGCCCGAACCGGGCTCACCGAGTCCGAGGCGACCCGATCCGGGTTCCGGTTCCTCACCGCGGTGGTCGAGTCGACCACCCGGGCCGGGTACTACCCCGGCGCCGAGCCCATCACCACCAAGCTGATCGCCGAGAAGCGTTCCGGGCGACTGCTCGGTGCCCAGATCGTGGGGCGGGATGGTGCCGCCAAGCGCATCGACGTGTTGGCCACCGCGGTGTGGCAGTCGATGACGGTGGAGGAGATGACCGGCCTGGACCTGTCCTACGCGCCGCCGTTCGCCCCGGTCTGGGATCCGGTGCTGATCGCCGCGCGCAGGGCGGCCGAGGCGGTGGAGGTCGACCTGGCCGACCTGGTCGGTGGCTGACCGCACCGCCCGCCACAACGATCTACCTCACGGGCGTTGGGTGGCCTGCCAGACCTGCCAGACCTGCCAGGCCGCCAGGATCGCCCGCTCCCGCTCCGGGGACATTCCCGGCACCGGTCGGTCGGTGCGTACCGGCGTCGAGGGTGCGGACCGCAGCCACTCCCACACGGCGGCCAGCGAGTCGCGGACCGGCCGACAGACCAGCCCGGCCCGCTGGGCGGCCGAGGCGTCCACGTCCCAGATGTGTGGGTGTTCCGACACCGGGATCCACAGTGGCAACTCGACCCACGTGTCCACCTGGTTGGCCACCAGCACCTCGTCGGGCACCCAGGTGAACCGGGCCGACGACCCGGTCACCTGCCGGCACAGGTCCAGCAACTCACCGAACGAGGTCTGTCCGGACGGCGCGGTGGCAGCGTAGCTGCCGGTGATCCCAGATCGTCCACAGTGGAGGAACCAGGCCGCCAGGTCACGGGCGTCGACCACCGACAGCCGCTGGGCTGGATCCCCGGGTGCCAGCACCTGCCCGCCCCGGGCGACTCGGCCCACCCACCAGGGCAACCGTCCCGAGTTGTCGTGCGGTCCGACGATCAGCCCGGCCCTGGCCTGGGTGCACCGGCCGGCGAAGTACCGCTCCACCGCGCGTTCGCAGCCGACCTTGAGAAAGCCGTAGTCCCCGTCGTCCGGGCCGGCGTCGGCCGGACAGTCGTGCACCGGAGTGTCCGGGCGAACCGGTTCGTCGCCCCAGCCGGGATGGGCGTTGATGGTCGACACGAACACCATGTGCCCCACCCGGTCGGCCAGCACCCTGGCCGACTCACCGACCACCCGCGGGACGTACCCGGAGGTGTCCACGGCCAGATCCCACTCCCCGTTGCGGAGTACGGCCAGATCCCCGGGGTTCTCCCGGTCACCGTGCAGCGCCCGTACCCCGGACGGTGGTTCGCCGGACACACCCCGGGTGAACGTGGTCACCTCGAGACCCTGGGCCAGCGCGACGTCAACCACCGCCCGGCCGAGGAACCGGGTACCGCCGAGTACCAGTAGACGCATGCCGCCACCCTGCCCGCCGGGCACGGGTGCTGTGCGCGGTTTTCGCCGTCGGCACAACCGTGGAACAGCCCCGGGGACACCGTCCCGGTAGAGCAGAACCGCCCCGGGCGACCGGAGTTCCGGCGCCGGGGCGGTTCACGGTCGAACGGTCGTCAACCAGCCGTGGTTGGTACTCAGCCGGAGGTCTGGCCGGCGAAGGTGAGCGAGCCGAGGATCTGGTTCACACCGGTGTTGTCGACGCTCTCGCCGTAGACCGAGTCGACATAGGACCAGACCACGACACCCAGGTCCTGCAGGTAGTCGGCCTGGAGCCCCATCGACTCACCGGACGCACAGGTCGCCGACCATCGGGTGTGCTCGGCCGGGTGGCCGTCGAACTGGCGGGACTCGGAGTTGAGCACCGCCACGGTCGGGCGGGACCGGTCCGGCAGACAGGTTCCGGCCATGCTGGTGGCCAACTGGTCCACCGCCGGCGCGGTGCTGCCGGTGGACTGGACCATCACGTAGCACCGGGTCGGGTCGCCGTCCTGGTAGAAGCACATCGGCGCCTGGTGGGCGACGAACTGGGGCTGGAGGTCGGAGTGGTCGGTCCACCCCGCCGGCAGCGTGTAACCGATGGACTGGTTCGTCTGGGCCGGGGCGTCCTTGTTGGCCGCGGTGACCGGTCCGGCCAGCGCGACGGCCGCGGCCAGACCCGCCGCCCCCAACGCGGCCACCCAGGCGAGTATCCGCCGGTTCTGGGGCCGAAGGCCCGAAGTGGACACCTGGTTTCCTCCACGGTAGGTCGAGATCGAACTGCGACCCGGATGTGCGTGTGCGGGACGCTGGAACGCGGGATGTGCGGACATGAATTCCTGAGGGCTTTCATATACCAGCAATTGATCTCCAGATGAAGCCCTGATCCGCGTGCCCGCCCGATCTGGCACCGTGTCGCGACCCGCCAGGGATCCGCCCGGATCCGCGGTCCCGGCGGCCGACCATCGCCCGGCGGGGCGACGGCCACGGTGGGTGACCCGGGGTGCGCCGGCAGGCCGTCTTCGCGGCGCCGTGCCGACTGCGGGATACTCACGCCAGGAGACGACGCCTGGTCACGGAGGGACTGCCATGCCGATCGCCACACCCGAGGTGTACGCCCAGATGTTGGACCGCGCCAGGGCCGGCGGCTTCGCGTACCCGGCGATCAACGTGACGTCCTCGGAGACGCTCAACGCCGCCCTGCGGGGCTTCGCCGAGGCGGGCAGTGACGGCATCGTGCAGATCTCCACCGGTGGCGCGGAGTTCCTGTCCGGCCAGGCGGTCAAGGACATGGTCACCGGGGCGGTGGCGCTGGCCGAGTTCGCCCACGTGGTGGCCGCGCGGTACCCGGTCCACATCGCCCTGCACACCGACCACTGCCCGAAGAACAAGCTCGACGGCTACATGCGCCCGTTGGTCGCGCTGTCCCAGGAACGGGTCGACGCCGGTCGCGAGCCGCTGTTCCAGTCGCACATGTGGGACGGCTCGGCGGTGGAACTGGAGGAGAACCTGAGCATCGCCGAGGAACTCCTGGCCGCCTGCGCGAAGGCCCGGATCGTCATGGAACTGGAGATTGGCGTGGTCGGCGGCGAGGAGGACGGCGTCGTCGGCGAGATGAACGAGAAGCTGTACACCACCCCCGGTGACGCGCTGCGCACCGCCGAGGTGTTGGGCACCGGGGAGAAGGGTCGCTACATCCTGGCCGCCACCTTCGGCAACGTGCACGGTGTCTACAAGCCCGGCAACGTACGGCTGCGTCCGACGATCCTGCGTGACATCCAGCAGGCGGTGGGCGCCCGGGTCGGCGCGGACAAGCCGTTCGACCTGGTGTTCCACGGTGGTTCGGGTTCGGCCCTGAGCGAGATCCGCGAGGCGTTGTCCTACGGGGTGGTGAAGATGAACGTCGACACCGACACCCAGTACGCGTTCACCCGGCCGGTGGCCGGGCACATGTTCACCAACTACGACGGTGTGCTCAAGGTGGACGGTGACGTCGGCAACAAGAAGACCTACGACCCCCGCTCCTACCTGAAGGCGGCCGAGACCGGGATGGCCAAGCGGGTCGTCACCGCATGCGAGGATCTGATGTCGGCGGGTAGGTCACTGTCCGCCTGACCGGAGACCTCGTCCGGCAGGATCAGGGCATGGACGCACGTCAGAACCTGATGCCCGAGCCGGCACCCACCCTGCTGCCGGCCAACACCGAGGCTGACCAACTGCTGGCCGCGGGTACCGACCCGACCGAGGTCGCCGCGCGGTTCCCCACGGCCAGCGCCGCATGGGCCGCGCTGTCCGACCGGGCGCTGACCGCCGGCAACGTGGTGGAGTCCTACGCCTATGCCAGGGTGGGATACCACCGGGGCCTGGACGCGCTGCGCCGCAGCGGCTGGAAGGGGTTCGGGCCGGTGCCCTGGGCGCACCAGCCGAACCAGGGCTTCCTGCGCTGTCTGCACGCGCTCGGCCGGGCCGCGGCGATGATCGGTGAGGACGACGAGGCGGACCGCTGCGCCCGGTTTCTGCGGGACAGCGACCCGGCCGCCGTGGCGGTGTTGGGTGTTGTCCCCGGCCGCGACGACGGATAGCGACGGATAGCGACGTCAGGCGTCTGGCATCATCGGCGCACAGCCCGAACGGGCATGATTCCGGCAGTACCGGCGCCACGGCGCCCGACCGACGCGCGGGACGGAGGTCGAGTTGACGCAGGAGACCCAGACCCGGACCGACCAGGCCGGGGCTCCGGTGTCGCGCCGGGTGCTGCGGGCCGAGGTACTGCTGGTGCTCGGGGTGTCGTTGGGCATCGCCGCGATCCGGGCGGCGGTGTACCTGGTCGGTGCGCTCACCGGGCCGAAGGCACTGGCCGACAGCCGGGCACTGCTGAACACCTCCAGCGCGCCCGGCCGTCCGTGGCTGGACCTGTCGTTGCAAATGGTCGGCATGCTGGCCGGGCTGGTGCCGGCACTGCTGGCCGTGCACCTGCTCACCCGTGACGGCGACGTCCGGAGCGGTTCGGCCAGGCTCGGGTTGGATCGCGGCCGGGTGGGCGGCGACGCGGTTCGCGGCGGCCTGCTGGCCCTGGTCATCGGCGTCCCGGGCCTGGCCCTGTACCTGGTCTCACACGCCCTGGGGCTGAGTGCCCAGGTGGTGCCCGAGAGCCTGCCCGCGGTGTGGTGGCGGATACCGGTGCTGGTGTTGTCGGCCGCGCAGAACGGCGTGCTGGAGGAGGTGGTGGTGACCGGGTACCTGGTCACCCGCCTGGGCCAACTCGGCTGGCGGCCGTGGTCGGCCGTGGTGGGCAGTTCGGTACTGCGGGGTGGCTACCACCTCTACCAGGGGTTCAGTGGTTTCGCGGGAAACCTGGTGATGGGCCTGATCTTTGCCAGGTTCTTCCAGCGCACCGGTCGGGTGCTGCCGCTGATCCTTGCGCACACCCTGCTGGACACCGCCGCCTTCGTGGGCTACGCCGCCCTGCACGGCCACGTGTCCTGGCTTCCGTGACCCCACCGGCCTCGGCCACCCCGCCGTCGCCGCCCTGCCCGTGTTTTTCGCGCGAAGACCCCCACCGGAAGACCGGTACAGGCGCGCTTTTCCCACGAGGAGTGGACCGTGCCGCGGGCGTCAGCGGGGAAGCATGACCTGCCACAGGTCGGGTTCGTGCCACCAGGTGCGCCGGGTCTGTGGGCGCGGGTGGGTGATCCCGTCGATGACCAGGCGGGCCTGTTCACAACTCACCGTGACCGCCCGGCCGACCCGGGTCCGGGTAGACCATGGCAGCCCGGGCCACCGGCCGGCGGTCACCGTGGTGCGCAGACAGCCGTCCCCGGGGCGCACGGCCAGGCGCCGGATCAGCCGGTTGGCCACCTCGGTCTCGTCGGTGTACGCCCGGGCCCCGAACCGCCGACCCTGCCACGGGCTCAGCGTGGCGCCGGTCAGCAGCACCCCGCCGTGGTCGTCGCGAACCAGGCCCCGTCGGGTTGGTTCCCCGGTCACCGCGACCCGCGCCGCCGCCGTGATCCCGGTGGGCAGACCGAGCAGACGACCCAGTGCCGATCCGTCCGAGGGCAGCACCGCCATCGGTAGGTCGGCCGACTCGCCCCGGCGCACCAGGCGGGTGACGACCGTGTTCAGCCCCGGGTCGGCCCCGGCCACGACCAGGGTCGCGCCGTCGCGGGCGTTGAGTATCGGGTCCAGTTCGGACCGTGACGGCTCGGCCGGCAGGACGTGCATCCGCACCGGCCCTGCGTCCAGTAGCGCCTGATACGCCCGACTCTTCACGGCCTCGTCGAGGCCCAGAGCGAGCAGAAGGCGCATGTTCGTTACCCTTTCATCGCAAGAGGCCCTGGTGCGCTTGCACCAGGGCCCCCATCGTCTTCCCAACGGGAGTCTCCCATGCCCGCACTCGTGGTCCTCGGCGCCCAGTGGGGTGACGAGGGCAAGGGCAAAGCCACCGACCTGCTCGCCGGCCGGGTGGACTACGTGGTCCGTTACCAGGGCGGCAACAACGCCGGCCACACCGTGGTCACCCCGCAGGGCGAGTCGTTCGCGCTGCACCTCACCCCGGCCGGAATCCTGACCCCCACCTGCACACCGGTGATCGGTAACGGGGTGGTGGTCGACCCGCGGGTGCTCATCGAGGAACTGTCCGGCCTGCGCGAGCGCGGCGTGGACACCTCGCGGCTGGTGATCTCCGCGGACGCCCACCTGATCATGCCGTACCACCGGGCCCTGGACCGGGTGACCGAGCGGTACCTGGGCAAGTCGAAGATCGGCACCACCGGTCGCGGCATCGGCCCGGCCTACAGCGACAAGGTGGCCCGGACCGGAATCCGGGTGCAGGACCTGCTCGACCCAGGCATCTTCCGCGCCAAGCTGGAACTGGCGCTGCGGGAGAAGAACCAGATCCTGGTCAAGGTCTACAACCGTAAGGCCCTCGACCTGGACGCGGTGTGGACCGAGTACTCCGGATACGTCGAGGAACTGGCGCCGATGGTCGCCGACACGGGCCTGCTGCTGGCGAAGGCCCTCGAACAGGGGCGCAACGTACTGCTGGAGGGTTCCCAGGCGACCCTGCTCGACGTGGACCACGGCACCTACCCGTTCGTCACCTCGTCCTCGCCGACCGTGGGCGGCGCGGTGGCCGGCAGCGGGATCGGACCGCGTTGGCTCAGCCGCGTGGTCGGAATCCTGAAGGCCTACACCACCCGGGTGGGGTCCGGTCCGTTCCCGACCGAACTGGACGGAGACGCCGGCGAGTTCCTGCGCCGGGCCGGTGGCGAGTTCGGTGTCACCACCGGGCGACCCCGCCGCTGTGGCTGGTTCGACGCGGTGGTGGCCCGCCACTCCACCCGGATCAACGGCCTCACCGACTTCTTCCTCACCAAGCTGGACGTGCTGTCCGGCCTGGAACAGGTGCCGATCTGCGTGGCCTACGAGATCGACGGCCAGCGGTGTGACGAGATGCCGATGACCCAGACCGCGTTCCACCACGCCACGCCGGTCTACGAGTACCTGGACGGGTGGTCCGAACAGATCGGTGAGGCACGGTCGTTCGACGACCTGCCCGCCAACGCCCGTGCGTACGTGCGTCGGATCGAGGAACTGGCCGGCGCCCCGGTCAGCGCGATCGGGGTGGGCCCCGGCCGGGACCAGACCCTGGTGCTGCGCGACCTGCTCGGCTAGACGGGGATCCAGCCCTCGCCGGGGCGGAGACACGGCTGCGGGGGTCAGGTGGTCTCTTCGCCTCCCCACCGTGGATCGGGAGGCCAGCCGGGTTCGTTCGGCCAGTTCGGCTCGTTGCTGGTCCAACCCGGTTGTGTGGTCCAACCCGGCTCGGACGCCCAGGGGTCGGCACCCCGGCGTAGTTCGGTGGAACAGGGTCCACCCGGTCCGAACCGTCCGGACACACCCATGGCCAGGCCGGTGAACTGCTCGACCGAGGGCAGTCGTTCGTCGGCTCCGGCCGGGGGGACCACCCAGCCGACCCCGCCGCTCGACCCACCCACCGACGGCGGGGCGAGCAGGTAGTCGCCCGGACCGAGGTGGCGTACGCCCAGCAGGGTCAGCCGGTCCAGCCAGGGCTGGTCGACGTCCACGGCCGGTTGCACCAGGAACCACCAGTCGCCGCTGACCGCACGGGCCACCGGTCCGGTCGGGGCCGACACGTACTCGTCCCGGAACCGGCCCAGTACCCGGGTGCCCAACCGGGACGGCACGTGCAGTGCGTCGAAGGACCATCCGGTGGGCAACACCACGTTGGGCACCTCCCGGCCGGACCACCACCACGCCACCGCCTCCGGGTCGTGGGTGGCCTGCACCTGCCAGTCCGGCGCGGCTGGATGTTCCCCAGGCACCTGGCAGATGGGTAACCGGCAGGAACACCGCAGCGGGCGGGCGTCCCGGTGTGTGCGGGCGTGCCGGCCACGGGCCCGTCCGTCCTTGACGATGTGTGTGCCCGGGACGACGAACCACCCCCGGCTGGCGTACTCGACCGCGGCCCTACGTAGTGCCCTGCGCTGCTCTCGCCTGGGTAACAGTGCCATCGCCGTTCACCCTCCGCCTGTGTGGTGTGACCACCCGTGGCGGGACCTGTGAAACGCGCCGGAGAGTGGTGTGGACAGGACATGCGGTTGTCGGTGCTGAACGTCTTCGGACCGTTGTGTGATCATGCGAGTTTGCAGTGTATTGCCGATGCGCGTGGTTACCTGTGTGCGTTTGGATATTGGCCGGAGTGACCGTGATGCCACGCCCCGCGTTGGAGGCGCCGGCGCGGGGGTCGCCCCTGGCGGGGGACGCACCTGACTCGTCTAATCTCACCGGGTGCGCGTTCTGGTCGTAGGTTCCGGTGCTCGGGAGCACGCGTTGTGTCTGGCGCTGGCTGGCGACCCGCAGGTCACCCATGTGCTGTGTGCTCCCGGTAATGCCGGTACCGCGATGGTCGCCGAGCAGCGTCCGGTCGACGTGTCCGATCCCGGATCGATCGCTCGGTTGGCCACCCAGGTGGCCGCCGACCTGGTGGTGATCGGTCCGGAGGTTCCGCTGGTGGCGGGCGCGGCCGACGCGGTGCGTGCGGCGGGGGTGGCCTGCTTCGGTCCCTCCGCCGCCGCGGCCCGCCTGGAGGGTTCCAAGGCGTTCGCCAAGGACGTGATGGCCGCGGCAGGGGTGCCCACCGCCCGGGCGGTCGAGTGCACCGACATCGACCAGGTCGCCACGGCGTTGGACCGGTTCGGCCCTCCGTACGTGGTCAAGGACGACGGTCTGGCCGCCGGCAAGGGGGTGCTGGTCACCGACGACAGGGACGCCGCACTGGCCCATGCCGCGCGGTGCGACCGGCTGTTGGTGGAGGAGTACCTGGACGGCCCCGAGGTGTCGCTGTTCTGTCTGACCGACGGCTCGACGGTGGTGCCGCTGCTGCCGGCCCAGGACTTCAAGCGGGTCGGTGACGGCGACACCGGTCCGAACACCGGCGGTATGGGCGCCTACTGTCCCCTGCCGTGGGCGCCGCCGGGCCTGGTGGACGACGTGGTGGCTCGGGTCGTGTACCCGACGGTGCGCGAGCTGGCGCGCCGGGGTACCCCGTTCCGAGGTCTGCTCTACACCGGGCTGGCGATGACCCGACAGGGTCCCAGGGTGGTGGAGTTCAACGCGCGGTTCGGCGACCCGGAGACCCAGGTGGTACTCGCGCTGCTGGACAGCCCGCTGGCCGGCCTGCTGTACGCGGCGGCGACCGGGACGTTGGCCGAGCAGCCGGCACCGACCTGGCGGAAGGGCGCCGCGGTCACCGTGGTGGTGGCGGCGGCCGGATATCCCACCGCGCCCCGCACCGGTGACGTGATCGTCGGAGCGGGCCTTCCTGGCGTGCTGCACGCCGGCACCCGTCGACGGGAGGACGCCGCGGTGGTCAGCAGCGGGGGGCGGGTGTTGTCCGTGGTGGGCACCGGCGACACACTGGCGGCGGCCCGGGACGCGGCGTACCAGACCGTGGCCAGGATCGACCTGCCCGGCGGGCACCACCGTTCCGACATCGCGCTGCGGGCGGTGAACGGCCAGATCACGGTGCCCGGGCAGTCCGAGTTATCCGGGTCGCGAAACGGGTCCGCGTGACGGTCGAACACCCTGCCCGTCCGAACCAGGAGGAACGCATCGATGATCGGCAGCCTGCTCGCCGAACCCGCTCTCGACCGGCCGGACCTGCTGGCCGCGCCGGTGACAGCCGCGCTGCGGGCGTGGACCGGACCGGTGCCGGTCGACCAGGTCGGGGTGGCCGAGATCGACCCGGAACTGTCCGACACCGCGGCGTTCTGCGAGCACTACGGCGTGGGTCTGGACGCGTCGGCCAACTGCGTGGTGGTGGCCGGTCGCCGGAACGGCGAGACCAGGATGGCCGCCTGCGTGGTGTTGGCCACCACCCGGGCGGACATCAACGGTGCCGTGCGTCGCGACCTGGACGTGCGCAAGGTGTCCATGGCGCCGATGGACGTCGCGGTGGCCCAGACCGGCATGGAGTACGGCGGCATCACCCCGGTCGGACTGCCGGTCGGGTGGGTGTTGCTGGTGGATCCCGCGGTGGTCGCCGCACCCCTGGTGGTCATCGGTAGCGGGGTGCGCCGGTCCAAACTGTTGCTGCCCGGTGCCGCGTTGGCCCAACTTCCCGGCGTCGTGGTACGGGACGGCCTGGCCCGCTAGAGAGTGGTTCCACGGCGTCTGTCGAGTGCCTCGGGTGCTCCGGGACCCAACCGTCTGGACGGGGCGACCCCGGGTGGGGCTCGTCCCCGGCGAGGGTCCGGCATCGACCCTCCGGCCACACCCGGCGGCCGGCACCCGCGCGGGCGGGCGGTTCGGAGTGGTGCGCGATGATGAACCAGTGATCGAACGCTACACGCTGCCCGAGATGGGACGGATCTGGTCGAAAGCCCACACCTACCAGGTGTGGTGTCGGGTGGAGACCCTGGTGCTGGAGGCACACGCCGCCGCCGGCACGGTTCCCGCCGACGCGGTCGAACCGGTTCGTCGGGCACCGGCGCCCACGCCCGAGGCGGTGGCCCGGGTGGAGGCGGTGACCGAACACGACGTCATCGCGTTCCTGACCGCGTGGGCGGACAACACCACCCCGCGCGAGGCGGCCGCCTACGTGCACTTCGGGATGACCTCCTCGGACCTGATCGACACCGCGCTGGGTGTGCTGCTGACCGAGGCCACCGACGTGCTGCTGGGGCGGGCCGACCGGCTGGTCGCGGCGTTGCGTGACCTGGGTCTGCGTCACCGGGAGACGATCCGGGTCGGTCGCACCCACGGCATCCACGCCGAGCCGGACGTGTTCGGTCACCGGGTCGCCGACTTCGCCTTTGCCATGGCGAGGGCCAGGGACCGGCTGCGTCGCGCCCGTGCGGCGGTCGCGGTGATGAAGATGTCCGGGCCGGTGGGTACCTATTCGAACATCGACCCGACGGTGGAGGCCCGGGTGGCCGCCGAACTGGGGCTACGCCCGGCCGAGGTGTCCACCCAGGTGGTGATGCGCGACGGGATCAGCGAGTGGGTGGCCGCGCTGGCCATCATGGCCACGGTGTGTGAGGCCGTGGCACTGGAGGTCCGGCACGGTCAGCGCACCGAGGTGCGCGAGCTGTCCGAGCCGTTCCGGCAGGGCCAGAAGGGTTCCTCGGCCATGCCGCACAAGAAGAACCCGATCATCTCCGAACGGATCTGCGGGTTGGCCCGGGTGGTCCGCGCCTGCGTGGTGCCGGTGATGGAGGGCATCCCGCTGTGGCACGAGCGGGACATCAGCCACTCGTCCACCGAGCGGGTGGCACTGCCGGACGCGTCCACGGTGACCGACTACCTGCTCGAACTGACCACCAGGTTGGTGACCGGGATGGTGGTCAACACCGATCGGATGAGACAGAACCTGGAACTGACCGGAGGGCTGGTCTACAGCTCGGCGGTGCTGCTGGACCTGGTCGAGTCCGGGCTGTCCCGTGAGGACGCCTACGCGCTGGTGCAGTCCGCGGCGATGGCGACCTGGCAGGACGGCACGCCGTTCCGGGAGACCCTGCGCCAGGCGGCGGCCGAGTCCGGGCAGACACTCGACGAGGCCCGGTTGGACGAGGTCTGTCAGGCCGACCGGTACGTGCGGCGACTCCAACCGGTGTTCGACCGGCTGGAACGGTTGACCTGATCCCACCGACTCCCACAGGCTGTGGACAACCTGTGGACAACCTGTGGATGAACTGTGGACACGGTGTGGACATCGCCTGCCACAGCCAGGGCCACAGCCAGGCTGGGGATGGGGTGTTTCCCGTCGACAGGCGCCGGCGCCGACCGACGGGCGCGGGTCCGAGGTGATCCGACCGGCCATGGTCGTCCGAGGCGGGTGTCGGCACGGGTGGTCCCAGGAACCCGGCGGCCCGCGGTGCGGTGGCCGCGCCAGGTCAACGCCGACGGCGGAACAGCCCGGCCCGGGCGGTCAGCACCAGCATCGTGCCGCCCAGCACGATCATTCCCGTGGCCACGCTGATCACCAATGGTGACTGGCTGACCACGTAGTCGTCGTTCGTCCTTGCCGGGGTGGGGAGTTGCGGCTCGTCCAGCGGCACCCTGGTCAGTCGGGACAGGTGTCCGCGGACCAGGTCCACCGCGTCACGAGCCAACCCTCTGACGTCGTCGAGCGTGCCGGACTGGGCTTCCTGCTGGTTGGAGATCAGGGCCTCGGAGTTCCACGCGGTCACCGTGGCCACCCAGGCCCGGTCGAACGCCTTGCCGGTGTGCAGTGACACCTGTTCCAGTTGCCGTTGCCGGTCAGCCGTGGGTGTGGTGGGCATGTCCAGGTTGAGCCGGGCCGCGATGCGCTGTAGGTCGGCGTCGAGGCTGGTGTGTTCGCGCACCAGGCGGACGCCCAGGTCGCGTGCCGCCGCCGAACTGCCCCGGTGCTCGGCGGCCGTGCCGGCCTGGATCTCAGCCAGGTTGTCCTGGTGTGCGGCCTGAAGGAATGCCACATCCTGGGCGGACGGTCTCGCCGTCGGGCTGGGGGTCGGCGTGGGCACGGTGCCTGGGGAGGCTGTGGACGAGCCTGTGGACAAACCTGTGGATGGTGCTGTGGACAACCCCGTGGGCAGTCCGGTCGACGGCGTGCCGGAGGGCGTGGCCGTCACCGTGGTCGCCGGTGACGCCGACCGGAACGAGACGGGCAACAACATCGGTGTCGCCGCCGCGACCACGAACGGCAGGGCGGCCAGCCCCGCCACCCACCTGGGTCCTGACATGTGTCTCGGTCACCACCTGTCCAGTCGCCGACACGGTTGAGCGTGGTCGGGGCCGTCTGTGAGGCTGGCAACCATGTCGATGTCCGTCACCTCACTACACGTCTACCCGCTCAAAGGCTGCCATGGCACGGACCTCACCGGTGCCACCGTCACCCCGCGCGGGTTTCGGCACGACCGGGAACTGATGCTGGTCGATCCCGCGGGCGGGTTCCTGAGCCAGCGGAACCTGCCGTTGCTGGCACTGTTCCATGTCCGTCACGACGGCACGGCGCTGACGGTGACCGGCCCGGACGGTGCGTCCTTCCGGCATCCGATCCGCACCCGGGGGCCACGGTTACCGGTGCGGGTGCACCGCAGTGACACCGTGGGGGTGGACCAGGGTGACCAGGCCGCGCGGTGGTTCGGCTCCCGGCTGGGCCGGGCCTGCCGACTGGTGTGGTTCCCCGAGGACCAGGTGCGACCGGTCGACCCGGTCTACGCGACGGCCGAGGTCCGGTTCGCCGACGCCTTCCCGCTGCTGGTGACCACCCAGGAGTCGCTGGCCGACCTCAACGCCCGGCTGGACCAACCGGTGCCGATGAACCGGTTCCGGCCCAGCATCGTGCTGACCGGCTGGGACCGGGCCTGGGCCGAGGACCAGGTCCGGGTGCTGCGGATCGGTCGGGTCGAGGTGGAACTGGTCCGCCGGTGCGGGCGGTGCACGGTCACCACCGTCGACCAGGACACCGGGGTGACCGGGCCCGAGCCGCTGCGGACGCTGGCCACCTTCCGCCAGGAGGGCCAGAAGCTGTTGTTCGGGGTACTGGGCGTGCCGCGCGTCACCGGAACGGTGTCCGTGGGGGATTCGGTCGAGGTGCTGGAGTACGCCGATGGTTTCGTCCCGGTCTGATGGGGTCGGTGGGGCCATGACACGGCGGCGGGTGGTGTCGGACACAGGGTCGGAACCGGACTGTCACAACGTTCGAAAGTGGGCAGCCGGGCCATCCCCTACGCTGCGGGCGTGAGCCTGAGCCTCTCCGACCTCACCCACCTGGCCGCGGGAAAGGTGCGTGACCTCTACCGGGTGGACGACCGGCACCTGCTGATCGTCGCCAGCGACCGTATCTCGACCTACGACTGGGTGCTGCCCGATCCCATCCCGGACAAGGGTCGGGTGCTGACCGCGATGTCGGTGTGGTGGTTCGGCCAGATCGCCGACCTGGTGCCACACCACTTCGTGTCCGCCGACGACCCACGCATCCCGGTGGAGGTACGCGGCCGGGCCATGCTGTGCCGGTCGCTGTCCATGCTGCCGGTGGAGTGCGTGGCCCGGGGTTACCTGACCGGGTCCGGGTTGATCGACTACACCGCGACCGGCGCGGTCTGCGGGGTTCCCCTGCCGGCCGGGCTGCAGAACGGCTCCCGGCTGCCCGAACCGATCTTCACCCCGGCCACCAAGGCCGAGGTCGGCCGGCACGACGAGAACGTGACCCAGGCCGCGGTGGCCGCCCAGGTCGGCGAGCAGACCGCCGGGCGGTTGGCCGAACTGACCCTGGCGATCTACCGCAGGGGTGCCGAACTGGCCGCCGGCCGGGGGATCCTGCTGGCCGACACCAAGTTGGAGTTCGGGTACGACCAGCACGGTGTGCTGACGTTGGGCGACGAGGTACTCACCCCGGACTCGTCCCGGTTCTGGCCGGCCGAGCACTGGCAACCGGGTCGCGAACAGCCGTCCCTGGACAAGCAACCGGTGCGCGACTGGGTGCGCATGTCCGGTTGGGACCGTGCCTCGCCCCCGCCGGAACTGCCCGCCGAGGTGGTCGCGGCCACCCGGGACCGTTACGTGGGGGCCTACGAGGCCCTGACCGGACTCAGCTTCGCCGACTGGTTGGATGCCGCGGCGCAACCCCGGGACGAGCGCTGATGGGCCGGGGGCTGCGCGACACCACCGAACTGCTGGACTGGATGCGGACAAACCGCGACCGGGTCGGGTTGGTGGTGCGCCGCGGCGACGAGGGTGTGGTCTGCCACAACGAGGACGGCATGTTTCCGTTGGCGGCGGCCCGGGTGGTCCTGGTGCTGGGCGCCTACGCCGAAGCGGTGGGACAGCGTCGGGTCGACCCGGACGAACTGGTTCCGTTGCCGAGGGTGCAGGACTGGTGGGTGCGTGCCACCGACAGCGGCGCGCACATGGACGCCGAACGGGACTGGCGTAAACGGGACCGGGTGGTGCGTGGCCCGGTACTCCAGGTGCCGCTGGACGAGGTCGTCACCGGCATGATCCGCTGGTCCAGCAACGCCTGCGCCGACTACCTGCTGGACCGGTTGGGGGCCGAGGCGGTCAACGACTGGGCACGGCGTCGCGGCATGTCCGCACAGCAGCCGGTGTACTCGATGTTCGGCGAACTGGACGGCTGGTTCCGGCACGGCGAGAGTTGGGCCGCACTCACCCCGGCCGAGCGGGTCGCCGAGATGACCCGGCCCAGGCCCGAGTCACGGAAGGTGAGTCGCTGGCGGGTGAACCGGCTGAACGCCCGCCGCCAGGCGGTGTGCGCGGCGGTGAGTTGCGCCGGCACCCCACGGGAGTGGGCCGCGCTGGTGGATCGGGTGCATGCCGACCGGGCTGGCATGGCCCGGGGTGAGGCCGCGGTGATGCGTCGGCACCTGGGCTGGCCGCGCGAGGTGTCCGAACGCAACGCGCAACGGTTCGGCGTGTTCGAGTCGAAGGCGGGCAGTTTCGCGGGTGTTCTCACCGAGGTCTCCTACGCGGTGCCGGTGGACGGCCCGCCGTGCCTGGTGGTCCAGTTCTACCGTGACCTGCCGGTGGACGTCTGGAACGCGATGACCCGCAGCCTGGCGCACCAGCGCCTGGTGCTGGAGTTGGCCACCGGTCAGCGGTCGACCGGTGAGTTGGCCGAGGCCCTGGCCGGCTGATCGCCGGCCGCCACCGGGAGGGCGGGTATCCTCTCGGTGCCTCCGCGCACCTCATCGGACAGTTGACACCCAGGGAGTCCCCGTGCCACGTGTCGTCGTGGACGTCATGCTCAAGCCCGAGATCCTCGACCCGCAGGGCCAGGCGATCATGGGCGCGTTGGCCCGGATGGGGTTCGACGGGGTGACCGGGGTCCGCCAGGGCAAGCACTTCGAGATCGAACTGGCCGCCGACGCCGACCCCGACGCGGTGCGGCAGAAGGTGGCCGAGATCGCCGGGACCCTACTGGCCAACCCGGTCATCGAGGACTTCACCGTCCACGACCGTTAGCAGGCTCCGTCAGACACGTTCGCCGGGTGGACCCGCGCCGTCCATTCCGTAGACGTTTTCGCGAGAAAAGGTCCGCCTCGGGCCGGCCCGGTACGACGTCTTCGCGAGAAAACGTCGATCTGCGCACAGGGGGCGTGTCGGGACGAACGCGGTCCGTGTTGCGGGTTCCCGTGTCGTGGGTTATCGGTGTGGCTCGGGTGGGAGTAGTACGCCGGGGTTGAACAGCCCGGCCGGGTCCAGGGCCCGCTTCACCGCGCGCATGGCGGCAATCTCGGCCGGCGACCGGGACAGGTGCACCCAGCCCACCTTTGCCCGGCCGACCCCGTGTTCGGCACTGATGCTGCCCTGGTGCGCAGCCACCGCACGCAGCACCGCGTCAGCAACCGGATCGGCCTGGTCGGTGGCTCCCAGCACGTTGACGTGCAGGTTGCCCTCGGCCAGGTGCCCGAACAGGATCACGGTGGCCGCCGGTGCCACCGCCGCGACGGCGGCCCGGATGTCCCGTTCGGCCTGGGCCAGTGCCCGTGGGGGAACCGCCACGTCCAGTTTGACCGGCACCCCGGCGGCGTTGATCGACTCGGTGTGCCGTTCCCGGTAGGCCCACAGCGCCTCCCGGCCGGCACCGTCGGTGCTCACCACGGCGTCGCGCACCCCGTCGGCCGTGGCCAACGCGGCGGCCAGCGCGTCGGACAGGTCGGTTCCGTGCCCGGCCCGGGCGGCGCACTCGACCAGCAGGTAGGTCGGACACGGCTGGTCGAACGGCGGGCGCATGCCGGTGGTGTGGCAGACCAGATCCAGCCCGTCGGCGTGGAAGAACTCGGCCGCCCGCAGGGTGTCCAGTTGTTCGACCAGCCCACCGAACACGGTCTGCGCGGCGGCGGTGCCGTCCACCGCGACCAGGGCGACGGCCCGGACCGGCAACAGCGGGAACAGTGACAGTCGGGCCCGGGTCAGCACGGCGAGGGTTCCCTCGCTGCCGACGAGCAACTGGGCCAGGTCGTAGCCCACGTTGTCCTTGACCAGGCCGTCCAACCGACCGACCACCGTGCCGTCGGCCAGCACCGCCTCGACCCCGAGCACCTGGCGACGGGTGGTGCCGTAGCGCAGCACCCGTGCGCCGCCGGCGTTGGTGGCCAGCACCCCGCCCACGGTGGCCGAGTCGCGGGCGGCGATGTCCACCCCCAGGTCGTATCCGGCGGCCCGGACGTGTGCCCGAACCTGGGTCAGGGTGGCCCCGGCGCCGGCGGTGACCTGGCCGGTCAGGGTGTCCACCGGTTCGAGTCGGTCGCAGCGGGTGAGGCTCAGCAGCACCTCGCCGTGCAGTGGCACCCCGCCGCCCACCAGGCCGGTGTTGCCGCCCTGCGGCACGATCGGTGCCCCGGCCTCGGCGCAGGCGGCCACACAGGCGGCGACCTGTCCGGTGTCGGCCGGACGCACCACCAGTCGGGCGTGACCGCGCCAGCGTCGGGTCCAGTCGGTCTGGTAGGAGGCGACCAGGTCCGGGTCGGTGAGCACGTGTGCGGCCCCGACGATCCCGGCGAGTCGCGCGGCAAGATCCACGGTCTGATTCTGCCGCCCCCGACCAGGCCACCCGGCCGGAGGCCACCGCGTTGGAACCGGGGCCCGCCGGACACGTAGACTCGGCGGTGCCGATCCCCGACACTGTTTCCGGAGTGCGCATGCCCGCCCGCGTCGGCGTCGTGACGTTTCCCGGCTCCCTCGACGACCGTGACGCCGCCCGCGCCGTCCGGTTGGCCGGTGGTGAGTCGGTGTCCCTCTGGCACGCAGACGCTGATCTGCGGGGCGTGGACGCGGTGATCCTGCCCGGCGGATTCTCCTACGGTGACTACCTCCGTTGCGGGGCGATCGCCCGGTTTGCCTCGGTGATGGAGTCGGTCATCGACGCGGCGGGCAGGGGAATGCCGGTGCTCGGCATCTGCAACGGCTTCCAGGTGCTGTGCGAGGCACATCTGCTTCCCGGTGCGCTGATCCGTAACGACCGCCGCCGGTTCGTCTGTCGGGACCAGGTCCTGCGGGTGGAGAACACCGCCACCGCGTGGACCACCGGCTACGAACCGAACGCCCGGATCAGGGTGCCGATCAAGAACGGGGAGGGCGGCTACGTCGCCGACCAGCACACCCTGGACCTGCTCGAGGCCGAGGGGCGGGTGGTGGTCCGCTACCTGGCGGGCAATCCCAACGGCTCCTACCGGGACATCGCCGGCATCTGTAACGAAGCCGGCAACGTGGTGGGGCTGATGCCGCACCCCGAACACGCCGTCGACCCGCTCACCGGACCCACCGATGACGGTCTGACGTTCTTCGCGTCCGTACTCAACCGACTGGTGCACACGTGATCGACACCGTCGAACTCGCCGAGAAGACTCCCGACGAGTCCCAGCCCCACCTCGAGCTGGGTCTGAAGGACGACGAGTACGCCCGCATCCGCGAGATCCTGGGCCGGCGCCCCACCGCCTCGGAACTGGCCATGTACGCGGTGATGTGGAGCGAGCACTGCTCGTACAAGTCCTCCAAGGTTCATCTGCGGCAGTTCGCCCGCAACGCACCGGCCACCGACCGGCTGCTCGCCGGCATCGGAGAGAACGCCGGGGTGGTCGACGTGGGCGGTGGCTGGGCGGTCACCTTCAAGGTCGAGTCCCACAACCACCCCTCCTACGTCGAGCCGTACCAGGGCGCGGCCACCGGGGTGGGCGGGATCGTCCGCGACATCCTGGCCATGGGCGCCCGCCCGGTGGCGATTCTCGACCCGCTGCGGTTCGGCCCGGCCGACGCGCCGGACACCGCCCGGGTGCTGCCCGGTGTGGTCGCCGGAATCGGGGGTTACGGCAACTGTCTGGGGCTGCCCACGGTCGGTGGCGAGGTGGTGTTCGACCCCACCTACGCCGGGAACCCGTTGGTCAACGCGTTGTGTGTCGGAGTGCTGCGCGCCGACGGGGTGAAACTGGCGCACGCCTCGGGCGTCGGTAACAAGGTCATCCTGTTCGGTGCCAAGACCGGACGGGACGGCATCGGCGGGGTGTCAGTGCTGGCCAGCGCCACCTTCGCCGACGACCCGGCCGACTCTGGGAACTCCTCGGCCGCGGCCCGGCGACCCAACGTGCAGGTCGGCGACCCGTTCGCCGAGAAGGTGCTGATCGAGTGCTGCCTGGAGCTCTACGCCCGCGACCTGGTCGTTGGTATCGGTGACCTGGGAGGTGCCGGACTGTCCTGCGCCACCACCGAACTGGCCAGCGCCGGTGACGGTGGCATGCGGGTGGACCTGGACCGGGTGCCGCTGCGCGAGCCGTCGATGTCCCCGGAGGAGGTGCTGGCCAGCGAGTCGCAGGAACGCATGTGTGCGGTGGTCGCGCCGGAGCGGGTCGAGGAGTTCCTGGCCGTGTGCGCCCGCTGGGACGTGCTGGCCACCGTGATCGGTGAGGTCACCGACACCGGCCGGCTCCAGATCAGTTGGCATGGCGAGCTGGTCGTGGACGTGCCGCCGCGCACCGTGGCACACGAGGGCCCGGTGTACTCCCGGCCGATGGCCCGCCCGGCCGACCTGGACGCCCTGTGGGCCGACGACCCGGCGGGGCTGCCCCGGCCACGCACCGGGGCGGAACTGCGGGACACCCTGCTGCGGATGGTCGCCTCGCCGAACCTGTGCTCCCGGGACTGGGTGACCGACCAGTACGACCGGTACGTGTTGGGTAACACCGTGCTCGCCCAGCCGGCCGACGCCGGAGTGATCCGGATCGAGGAGGCCGGCGGTCTGGGCGTGGCGGTGGCCACCGACGGTAACGGCCGATACACCCGGCTCGACCCCTGCGCCGGGGCCCGGTTGGCCCTGGCCGAGGCGTACCGCAACGTGGCGGTCACCGGGGCCACCCCGATCGCGGTCACCGACTGCCTGAACTTCGGCAGCCCGGAGGACCCCGAGGTGATGTGGCAGTTCGCCGAGGCGGTCCGTGGCCTGGCCGACGGATGTGTCGCCCTGGGTACGCCGGTCACCGGCGGCAACGTCAGTTTCTACAACCAGACCGGCGACACCCCGATCAACCCCACCCCGGTGGTGGGGGTACTGGGCGTGATCGAGGACGTGGCGCGGCGGACTCCGGTCGCGTTCCCCCGGCGCGCAGACCAGATCTGGCTGCTCGGCACCACCCGGGACGAGTTCGGTGGCTCGGAGTGGGCCTGGGTCGAACACGGGCACCTGGGTGGTCGGCCACCGGCGGTCGACCTCGACCGCGAGCGGGCCCTGGCGCAGGTGTTGGTCGCCGGATCCCGGGAAGGCGTGCTGACCGCCGGCCACGACCTGTCCGACGGTGGACTCGCGCAGACCCTGGTGGAGTGCTGTCTGCGCGGCGACGGCGGTGGCGTCGGCGCCCGGATCACCCTGCCGGCCGACGCCGATCCGTTCTGCTGGCTGTTCTCCGAGTCGGCCGGGCGGGCGTTGGTCACGGTCACCCCGGCCGGGCGGGACCGCCTGGTCGAACTGTGCGCCGAGGCCGGTGTGCCCTGCGTCGCGATCGGCACGGTGGACCCTGACGCCGGCGAACTGCGGGTGGACGGGGTGTTCGATGTCGGGCTCGACGAGTTGCGGGCCGCACACCAGCGAACCCTGCCCGCACTCTTCGACTGAGCCGAACGGGGTCACCTGGACTCGGGTCGTGGGCGTGACCGGCACGAACCGACCCGACCATCCTGCCCGGACTCACTGAGATATTCGTCACGGCCCGCTGAGGTCCATCGGCCGGCTCGTTGACGCCTGGTTGATGCCGTGAACTGACCTGCTGTCGGATTCTGGCTGCCGTGCCGTTGGTTGCCCGACGGTTCCTGCCCGGTGCGGTGAACCACGCCGACCCCGGCTCCGTACTGAATCACGACGGGCGCACAGCGCCCGGTTGGACTGCCTGGTGGCAGCGAAGCTCGGGGTCGGCCGGAGCGGCACCGGCCGACCCCGACACTTTTCTTCGCACCACCGTGCCGCCGGTGACCGGCGGACTACCGTCTGGCCAATGAGAACCCGACCCCATGATCCGATGGTGCTACGGCGGGCGATCGAGGCGCAGGCCCGCTGCGTACTCGGGTGGTTGGCCGAACTGGACCGGTCCGGCTGGTCGGCGTCCGGTGCCAGCCCCGGTGGGACGGTGGCCGACCTGGTCGCCCACCTGGTCGCGGTGCAGTCGACCATCGTGTCCACCCTGCGCGCGGAGCCACCGGGCGGATCGGTGGTGCCGATGTCCGTGGCAGACCACCTGACCAGCCACCGGGCCGACCATGCGGCAGACCGAGCGGCAGACCATACGGCGGGCCAGGAGGCAGAGCAGGAAAGGGACCTTCGGACCGGCACGATGTCGCTGTGGCCGGCGGTGGCGGAGATCGGGACGGGAGACCGGGCCGATGATCGTTCTCCGAACGAACTGCTGGACCGCCTGCGGGCCGGATTCGCCGAGGTCCTGGCCGCGACCGACGCCGCCCTGGCGGCACCGATCCGGGTGTTGGCTGCCCCCGGGGGCCCGCTGCGGACCGGTGACTTCCTGGCCACCAGGGTGCTCGAACTGGTGGTGCACGCCGACGACCTGGGCCGGTCGGTGCCCGAGGTGGGTTCACCGGAACTGGACCCGGGCGCCCTTCGGATCTCGGTGCGGCTGCTCGCCGACCTGTTCGCCTCGGTCGTGCCGGGTCGGTCGGTGGAACTGCGGGTGCCCCCGCACGCGGCGGTGCAGTGCGTACCCGGACCGCGCCACACCCGGGGCACCCCGCCCAACGTGGTCGAGGTCGACCCACGCACCTGGCTGCGGCTGG
>DATCWR010000456.1:0-16282 GCA_036566245.1 Mycobacteriales bacterium
CGAACACGCCCGCACGGCCACGGCGTCGCCTGCCTCACCGATCCAGGGGGTTCGCCGGTTCATCCGTTCACCTGACATCGGTCACGTCAGGTATCACGCGGCGTGACGCCGCGTCCGAACGTGTCCCCGGTCGGATTACCACCGAGCGCCGACCGTGCCGGCCCGGTCGCCCATCGTCAGCGCCCTCTCACCGAGCGCATACGGCCACAGCGCACCGGCCAACCACTCGACATGCCCGCGCGGACACCGCGTGATCCACTTCGGACCGTAGGCGTTCCGGCACGGATCTCGGATATCTGACGGCCATCGCCCGTACTCCGTTCGGTCTTTTTTCGGCCGTCCTTCACCGAATGAGCATGCCGGCTCGGCACAACGGCAGAACGAAGGGATCGGTAATGCGACTCACCCACTCCTCCGCGGTTCGCGGCCTGGCAATTGTCAGCGCGGGCGCGGCCCTGTTCGCCTCTGCAATGGTGGGAACCATGCAGGTGGCGAACGCGTCGACGGACCATCTGGCCGCGTCGGCGCAGTCGAGCATGGTGGACCTGGCCGCCAACCAGACACCGCTCACCGAGAACGGCACCGACGCCGAATCCGGCGCCGAGAACGGCAGCGAGTACGACCACGGTACCGAGAACGGCACCGAGGCCGAGTCGGCCACCGACAACGGCACCGAAGCTGAATCCGGCGAGGAGAACAGCACCGAAGCCGAATCCGGCGAGGAATCCGGAAACCGGCCCGACGGTGACCACCACGGCAAGAAAGACCACGGCAAGAAAGACCACGGCAAGAAGGACCACTGCAAGAAGGATGACGGGCAGCAGGCGGACGACTCGGCGAGTGCCGAGAGCGACGACAGTTCGAGCGAGGACTGGGGCCGTAAGTCGCACTGCCACATGCCGCGTGGTGCCGTCGAGTCTGGCCACGGTGGCGCCGCACTTGCCGCCGACCAGTCGTCGGTCGCACCGATCTCGCTGGGCGTACTGTCCATCGTGATGCTGGGTGCGGGCGCCTGGATGCTGGTTCGGACCCGTCGGATCGCCGACCGGTCGACGAGGTAACAAGCGCATCATGTCGGGGGTGCGGCACTCGTTGCCGCACCCCCGTCCCCAACTCCGGTCATGGGGGCAGCCATGTCTCGCCGTCACACCCGGCCCGGGTTCGACCCGTCGGCCGGCCGTCGCCGGGGTTCTCGGCTGCTCCGACGCTGCATCGCCCTGGCCCTGGTCGCCGGTTCGATCGGCCTGGGCGTGTCGGTGGTGGCGCCCGGCCTGCTTCCCAACCGGAACGACCTGCGTTTCCTGCCACCGGTGGTCGGCGGCGTGTTGTCACCCGACGGCCAACCGGTGCGGCCGCCGGACCGGACGGTCCCGGTCGGACTGCCACACCAGGTACCGGTGCGGGTCTCGATCCCCCGGGTCGGGGTGAGCACCGACCTGACCACGGTCGGTCTCGACCAGGACGGGGTCCTCCAGGTGCCGACCGATGACCAGACGGCCGGCTGGTACGACGACGGGCCGGCACCGGGTGACGCCAACGGTCCACCCGCAGTGATCGTCGGGCACGTGGACTCCTACCAGGGCCCGGCCGTCTTCTTCGGTCTCAGGCAGGTCAGGCCCGGTGACAGCGTGCGGGTGGACCGCGCCGACGGCAGCACCGCCGACTTCCTGGTGTACCGGGTGGCCGAGTACCCCAAGTCCACCTTTCCCGCCGACCAGGTCTACGCGCCGACCCCCCGCGCCGAACTGCGTCTGATCACCTGTTCCGGCGCGTTCGACCCGAAGGTACGCAGTTACCTGAGCGACCTGGTCGTCTACGCGACGCTGCGATCCCCGACATCACCATCGCCGACCACGCCCGCCGTACCGGCCGGGTAGGACGGCGTGCCCTCACGGAGTCCGGCAAGGAACTCGCGAACGCTGCCAGCAAGCACGCCGAGCCCGATGGTGCCACTGACGGTGCCCCCGGCGAGTCGCAGGACCGCGTCGGCCGGACCGGGTCGGGCCACCAGTATCGAGCCGACCCAGAACGCCAGTACCAGCGGGCCGACCACCCAGAACACCGGATCACGGCGCACCGGCCGCCGGTAACCCCACCACGTGCGGCTCATGGTCCCGACCATAGGCGGTTCCGGCCAGGATCTGAGCCGACCCGATCGGGTTACCGGTCCCGTACCGGTGACCGTCACGGACACGACGAGACCGTCGTCAGTCCGCGGCCCACTCGGTGGCGAGCAGGCCGAGGACGACCTCGTCGGCGAAGGCTCCGTCGACCCAGGCCGAGCGGCGCAGGGTGCCCTCCGGCATGAATCCCACCCGGACCGCCGCGGCGATCATCGCGGCGTTGTCGGCGAGGGTGTCCACCTGCAACCGGTGCAGGCCGCGCACCGCGAAGCCGTAGGTACACAGCACCCGGACGACGTCGGTGCCCAGTCCACGGCCCCGGAACGCCGGTCGCAGCGAGATCCCCAGGTGCGCGGTCCGGTTGTGCGGGTCGATGTTCCACAGCAGCGCCTCACCGGCCAGGTCGTCACCGGCGAGTTCCACCACGGAGAAGACGGCCGCGTCGTCGGTGGGGTCGGTGACCGCGAACGGCGAGGCCGCCGACCCGGGGTTGATCGGACGCCACGGCCGGGTGTCGGCCCGCGACCGGGTCACCACGTCGTCATAGAGTTCGGAGTGCAGAACCGGCACGTCGGCCTGGTATCGCGCCCGCAGGCCAACCCTGTCCCCACGCAACATGCCAGATTTCTACCGCGGGCAGACCCGGTGCGGTCCACCACGGTTCCCGACAGATCGGCACGGCGTACCCGGAGTCACGTGTCACGAGCACCGAGCCGGTCGACGACCACGGGCGCTGCCTGGCGAAAAAAGTCCGTACCCCGAGATAGAAAGCACATCCGAATTACCGAGACAGGGTGGAGGTGTGCGATGAGTTCCGGAGGGTTGTCCCGGTGGCGGCTGGCCAGGATGCACGACGTGATGGCCGGGTACGTCGAGCGGGGTGAGGTGCCCGGCGTGGTCACCCTGGTCGATCGGCGGGGCGAGGTGCACGTCGACGCGATCGGCGCCGCGGCGTTCGGTGACAGCGAACCGATCCGGCCCGACACGATCTTCCGGATCAGCTCGATGACCAAACCGGTTACCGCCGTGGCCACGATGATCCTGGTCGAGGAGTGCGCGCTACGACTGGACGACCCGGTGGACCGGTTGTTGCCCGAACTGGCCGACCGCAGGGTACTCAGACGGCTGGACGGACCGCCGGAGGACACCGTGCCGGCGAACCGTCCGATCACCGTGCGGGATCTCCTGACGTTCCAGATGGGCTTCGGGATCATCATGGCGCCGCCCGGGACGTATCCGATCCAGGAGTTGGTCAACGACACACTGCCGGCCAGCCAGGGGCCGCCCGAGCCGTCGGTTCCGCCGGCACCGGACGAGTGGATCCGTCGCCTGGGCACGCTGCCCCTGCTGTACCAGCCGGGTGAGAGGTGGATGTACAACACCGGCTCGGACGTGCTCGGGGTGCTCATCGCGCGGGCCAGCGGTCAACCGTTCGAGACTTTCCTGCGGGAACGCATCTTCGAACCGCTCGGTATGTCCGACACCGGGTTCAGCGTGCCGACGGCCGCGCTCGACCGGCTCGCGACCGGTTATCGCCACGACCCGGCCACCGGCGGGCTCGCGGTGTACGACGAACCCGTGGGCGGCCAGTGGAGCCGCCCACCGGCGTTCCCGTCCGGTGGTGGCGGGTTGGTGTCCACCGCCGAGGACTACCTGGCCTTCAGCCGGATGATGCTGGACAACGGCCGGTACCCGGGCGGACGGCTGCTGTCGCGACCCTCGGTCGAGATCATGACCACCGACCACCTCACGCCGGAGCAGAAGGCGACCGCGGACCTGCTCCTCGGCTACTTCGACAGCCACGGCTGGGGATTCGGCGTGGCGATGGCCACCAGGCGCGACAACGTGGCGGAGTCGATCGGAAGCTATGGCTGGAACGGTGGTCTGGGCACCCTCTGGTGCGCTGATCCTCGCGAACAGATGAGCACCATCCTGCTGACCCAGTGCGCCTGGACCTCACCCAGTCCCCCGGACATCTGCCGGGACTTCCAGACCCTGGCCTACCAGGCGATCGACGACTGACCGTTCCGTCAGGTCGACTCACGAGTTCGGCGACCGTGCGACCGGTCAGTCGGCGAGCGTGCCCAGCGCCGCGGAGAGTCGCGCCCGTGCCTGCTCGGCGACCGGGGTGAGCGCCGCCTGGCCGGTCACGGTGACCATGACGTTGGGGTCCAGTGCCTCGACCCGGGTGTGCTCCTCGTCGACGACACGAACCACCACGTTGCAGGGCAGTAGCAGGCCGATGGAGGTGTCGACACCGAGGGCCTGGTGCGCGAGCGGCGGGTTGCAGGCACCCAGGATGAGGTAGGGCGCCATGTCGTGGCCGAGCTTGGCCTTCAGTGTGGCGGCCACGTCGATCTCGGTGAGAACTCCGAAGCCCTGCTCCGCCAGTGCCGCGCGGGTGCGTTCGACGCTGTCGGCGAAGCCGGCCCGCAGGGTGACACTGATGCCGTAGTCGGACATGGTGGTTCCTTTCGTGGTCAGTGAGTGAAGCGGACTTCGGGCAGGATCCGGGCCAGCCAGGCCGGTCGGTGCCAGGCCCGGTGTCCGGCCAGGCGTAGCACGACCGGCAACAGGACCAGCCGCACGCACAGTGCGTCGAGGAAGACCGCGACCGCCAGGATGATGCCCATCTCCTTGGGCGCGAGCGGGCCGGACAGTGCGAAGGTCAGGAAGACCGCGACCATCACGCCGGCGGCAGCGACCACGACCCGACCTGAGGTGCGCAGCGCGCTACGCATGGCGTGTTGCGGATCGCCGGTGAGGTCGTAGCGCTCGCGGGCGGCCGACAGCAGGAACAGCGTGTAGTCCATCGCCACCCCCGAGAGCATGGCGCCGAAGAACAGCGGACCCCAGGCGTCCACGAACCCCTGTGGTTCGAAGTGCAACAGCCCGGACAGGTGGCCGTCCTGGAAGATCCACCTCGCCACCCCGAACGCGGCCGCGATCGAGGCAAGGTTGGTGACAACACCGACGAAGGCCACCAACGGACTGCCCAGGGCAACGAGCAACAGCACGAAACCGAGCCCGATCAGCAGACCGAAGACCAGCGGCGTCCGGGAGGCGAGTGCGGCCTGCAGGTCGTGGTTCTCCGCGGCGGCGCCGCCGACCAGTGACCCGGTCGGCAGTGCGGAACGGAGCCGGTCGATCGTCTCACCGGTGGCCGGTGCCGAGGCGTCGGTGGTGGGCACGGCCAACGTCAACGTCCAACCACCCGAGGCACCGGCTGGCATGGCCGCGGCCACCCCGGGGTCGTCGGCGAGAGCCGCGGCCGCCCGCTCCTGCGTGGCCACCGGGGTGAGCACCGACAGGGTGCCGGGGGTACCTGGGCCGAACGCGTCGACGATCTGGGTGTAACCGGCACGCGCACTCTCGCTGCCGGGGATGATCGCGATGCTGGGCATGCCGGTGCGCAACCCCGTGACCGGCCAGGCGAGGAGGCCGAGCACCAGCAGGACCAGGCCGCCAGCGACCCAGGGCCGGGCGTGCAGGACGGCGCCCCAGCGGTGCAGAACCCGTTCCAGTCCGACCACGGTCTCGGCCGCGGCCGGCCGCGCGGTACGCGAGCGGGCACGGCGTCCGGGCCGGCGTACCCGGCCCGAGTCGATCCTTCGACCCAGGCGGCCCAGCACGGCTGGCAGCAGGGTGAGTGTCGCGGCGAGTACCGCCACCACCGACAGCATGATGCCCAGCGCCATGCTGCGGAATGCGGGACTGGGCACGAGTAGCACCGTGGAGAGCGACACCAGCACGGTCAGTCCGCTGAACGCCACGGCCTTTCCGGCGGTGCCCATGGTCTCGGCGACGGCATTCACCGACGCCCGGACCGGGTCGGGTTCGTCCCTGCGCCGGTGCAGCGCGGCCCGGAAGCGGACCACGACGAACAGTGCGTAGTCGATGCCCAACGCCAGGGCGAACATGAGGGCGAAGTTCAGCGCCCAGATACTCACCGGCGCGATGTGGGTGGACAGTACGAGTGCTCCGGCGGCGGTCAGCAACCCGACCAGGGTGAGCATGAGTGGTAGACCGGCGGCGACCAGGCTGCCGAAGGCGAGCACGAGTACGGCCATCGTCACCGGCCAGGACAGCACCTCGGAGCGGATCATCGCCTCGTGGTTGACCTTGTTGAAGTCCGACCACAGTCCGCTCGATCCGGTCAGTTCGACCGAGATGTTCCCGTCGGAGAGCGTGGTCAGTGGGCCGGTCAGGTCGTCGGCCGCGCGCACCATCTTGTTGGAGTCGCCCCTGGCGCCGGCCTGGATGATCGCCGTACGGCCGTCCGGCGAGATGCTGACGCCCGGCTGTGGAGGTACCACCGTGCTCACCCGCGGGTCGGCGTCGAGCAGTTCGGTGGCACTGGCGATCGCGCGCCGGGCGGCCGGATCGTCGGCGATCGGACCGGCGCTGTCGTGCACGACGACCTGTAGGGCGGTGGAGCCGAGCCCGGCGAAGTCTTTGGCGATGACGTCCCTGGCCCGTACCGAGGAACTGGTGTCGTCCTGCCAACCAGCCCCTGACAGAGCCGAGGTGACCTGCGGCGCGAACGCACCGAAGGCGGCGAGGACGGCCAGCCAGACCAGCAGCACGATGCCCAGGTGGCCCGCGGCCCAGGCCCCCAGGCGGGGCATCCAACGGTGGCCGGCCTGCCCGCCCACCTGCTGCCGCGGTGGCTGGGCTGTCGTGGGCGTCATTGCTCTCCTCGGTTCTGCCAGGTCACCAACGCCGGTCACCGCGCCCCGGGTCCGCCAGAGGCACCGTGCGATTGATACCCCCTGGGGTATCGCAGTCAGTCCGACAATACCCCCTGGGGTATCATGGGACGGACAGGGAGGTGTTGCGCGGTGGTTCAGTTGCCAGCCGAGGAGATGGATCGGGTGGTCAGACGGCTACGTCGGGCGCAGGGCCAGATCGGTGGCATCCTGCGGATGATCGAGGAGGGCCGCGACTGCGAGGTGATCGTCACGCAGGTCGCCGCGGTGAGCCGGGCGCTGGACCGCGCCGGCTTCGCGATCATTGCCACCGGCCTGAAGCAGTGTCTGCTCGACAACGAGGGCGCCGACAACATGGACACCGAGCGACTGGAGAAGCTCTTCCTGTCCCTTGCCTAGTTCTCCGGTCCGGACAGGAATCGCCAGACGAGCCTGGAGCGAGGCCAGCAGGTGGCCGTACCGCCGCGATGTGGTGCGTACCGATGGAACCGCACACCGAACCATCAGTGCCGCGGTTGCCGATGCCCGCCTGGCGGTACGGGAGTTCGATGGAGCACGCCGGTGGCTGGCCCGTGCCGTCCAGAAACCGACCGCGCCGTTCGCCGCCGAGGTCTGGGTGTTGGACCGCGACCTCACCCGCGTGCTGCTGGTAAGGCACCGCTGGCGAGCCTGGGTGCCACCGGGTGGGAAGGTGGAACCCGGCGAAACACCCCGGGAGGCGGCTGCTCGCGAGCTGTTCGAGGAGACCGGCGTCGTCGCGGAACTACTGCCTACCCCGGCGGCGGTGGCCATGCGTTCCTACCACCGCGACTGGTCGCCGACGCTGGGACTGTCCTACGCCGCCGTGGTCGACGCGACCACCCGGCTCAACCCGGAGAGCGGACAACCGGCGCCCTGGACGTCGCTGGAGCGGGACTGGCAGACCTTCTTCGCCGCCGACCCGGGCCGGATCCGTTGGCACGCCGGATGGCTGGCCGACCGGTTGGGCTGACCGACCCCGACCGGCCACGCCGCCCCGTTCCCGGCGCCACGCACCGACGTTTTCGCGAGAAAAGGTCGACCCCGGCACCGCACCGGTAGACGTTTTCGCGCGAAAACGTGCATCCAACGAGCCGGGGTGGGGCCGGGGGGTGACCCGGGGACGGCTAGAGGCCGAGGCGTTTGCGGACGCGGTCGAGTTCACCGACCACGTCGTTCATGGTCCGGTCGAAATTCTGTCGCATCTCGTTGGCCCGTTCCTCCATCGCCTGCCGGTCGGTGAGGTAGTTCATCGGGTCACCGTCCGGGCCGAACACCTCGCTCATCGCCTCCCGGTTCTGCTCGTGCAGGTTCCGGGCCGCCTCGCCGATCACCCAGACGATCCGCTCGGCCAGTTCCTCCGACCCCATCCGCAGCGCGCGCGGGTCCAGGTGCAGTTCGGTCAGCCCACCGGCCGCCGTGTAGGTGGCCCGGATCCGGCCGTCCTCGGTCTGCGCCTGCCCGCGCAGCTCGGACATCCGCTCCTGTAGGTCACGCATCTTCGCGAACCGCTGCTGCGCCTCACCGACCAGTCGGTCGACGTCGAGGTTGGCGAAGTCGCCGAACTGTGTCATCTGCCTGCCTCACTGCGTGGACGCGACGGACCCGACGTCCTCGAACGATCGACGTTGCCCGGGCTGCCAGTGTCGGCGGCGACCGCGCGGAACCACCACGGCGGCGGACGCCACCAGGCAGGTGGCCAACACGGCGATCCCGGCCACCAACAGGGCGAGGTCACGGGTGTGGGTGTCAGGAAGCGGCGGCGGTGGGATCGGTGGAACGGCGCGCGGGGCGGGCCTGGCCGCCGCCCCGGTGATCTCCTCGGGCAGCACCGCGGTGACCGCCTGGTAGGGGTTCACCACGCCGAACCCGAGTGCCGGGTCGGTCCGTCGGTCCGCGGTCACCTCGATCCGGTGCTTGACCTGCTGGTAGTCCAGTTCGGGGTGGTACGCGCGTACCAGCGCGGCCGTGCCGGCGACGAACGGAGCGGCGAAGCTGGTGCCGTTCTCGACGTTGTAACCGTGCGCGGGTCCGGCCGCGGTGGAGGTGACATTCACCCCCGGGGCGGCCACGGACACGGGCGTGGCCGGGATCGTGAAGCTGGCGTGCTGGTCCTTCTCGTCGATGGCGGCCACGCTGATCACCCCGGTGTAGCCGGCCGGGTACTGGGTGACGTTCACCCCGTCCTGCTCGTTACCTGCGGCGGCCACGATCAACACGTCGTGCTCCTGGGCGTACCGCACCGCTTCCCGGAGCACCGGCGCGTCCGCGCCGGTGATCGACACGTTCACCACCGTGGCGCCGTGGTCCACGGCGGTCCTGATCCCCTCGGCGAGTAACCGCACCGTGCTCTCGCCGGTGTTGGTCTGCTTGATCGGTAACAGCCTGGCCCCCGGCGCCACCCCGGTGAACACCACGCCGGGGCGGTCCAGGTCCGCACCGACGATGATCCCGGCCACCCGGGTGCCGTGACCGTTGCAGTCACCGGTCCCGGTGCTGGTCAGGTCGATGGTGGGCAACACGTGGTCGGGATTGGACAGTTGCGGATGGGTGTGGTCCACACCACTGTCCACCTCGGCCACAAGCACGCCCTCACCCCGGGTCAACGGCCAGACCCGCTGGAAGTCCAACCGTTGCTGTCCCCACGGTTCTGTGCTGTTGGGTGACCCGGGCTGCTTCGGGTTACACGCTTCGGTCACCCCCGGCACGGCCAGTGCGCCCGGTGCGGCGAACACGCCGGCGGCCAGGCACAACGTGACCACACCCACCACCGCGGTCAGTGGTCCTCGGCCCCTCATGACACCTCCCCGACAACCCGTTCGACCAAGCGTAACCGCGCGCCTCGCTTCATCGCCCGGTTCGGTGACGACGGAATGCCAGACAGAGTGTGCTCGCCAGGCGTCCGGGGACCAGGACTAGGCTGACCGCGATGAGTACCACCGACCAGGCACCTTCGCAGCATCGCGCCATGCCCACCAGCGCGTCGTACTCGATCACGGTCCGACTGCTGTCCGACACCGACCCCACCGTGGTCGGCCGGGCGGCCACCGCGGTCGCCGAGGCCGGCGGCGTGGTCACGGCGATCGACGTCGCGCACGCCCGCAACCGCAGCATCACCGTCGACGTGACCTTCTCGGCCACCGACGGCGAGCACGCCGACCAGATCGTGGCCGCGCTGCGCGCCGTGGACGGGGTGACCGTCCACAAGGTCAGCGACCGGACGTTCCTGCTGCACCTCGGTGGGAAGATCGAGGTCGCCAACCGGGTGCCGTTGAAGACCCGTGACGACCTGTCCATGGCCTACACCCCCGGTGTGGGTCGGGTCTCACTCGCGCTGGCCGCCAACCCCGACGACGTGCGCAGGCTGACCGTCAAGGGCAACAGCGTCGCGGTGGTCACCGACGGCAGCGCGGTACTCGGCCTGGGAAACCTGGGGCCCGGTGCGGCACTGCCGGTGATGGAGGGCAAGGCCGCGCTGTTCAAGCGGTTCGCCAACATCGACGCCTGGCCGATCTGCCTGGACACCAACGACGTGGACGAGATCGTCCGCACCGTGGAGTTGATCGCGCCCGGGTTCGGCGGGATCAACCTGGAGGACATCAGCGCGCCGCGCTGCTTCGAGATCGAGCGCCGACTGCGCGACCGGTTGGACATCCCGGTCTTCCACGACGACCAGCACGGCACGGCGATCGTGGTGCTGGCCGCGCTCACCAACGCCCTGCGCTGCGTGCGCAAGTCGCTGGACAGCGTGCGGGTGGTGGTCGCCGGTGCCGGTGCCGCCGGAACCGCGATCGTGACCCTGCTGCTGGAGGCTGGCGCCCGCGACGTGTTGGTCTGGGACCGGGAGGGCATCCTGTCCCGCGACGACGAGAGCCTGAGCGGGGCCAAGCACCGACTGGCCGAGATGACCAATCCGGGTTGTCTACGCGGTGAGCTGGCCGAGGCACTCGCCGGCGCCGACGTGTTCGTCGGGGTGAGCGCCGGTGGAATTCTGCCGGTGGAGTACCTGTACACGATGAACCAGGACCCGGTGGTGTTCGCTCTGGCCAACCCGGACCCCGAGGTGGACGTGGACGCCGCGGCCAAGGCCGTGACCGTGTTGGCGACCGGCCGCAGCGACTACCCGAACCAGATCAACAACGTGCTGGCCTTCCCCGGGGTGTTCCGCGGGCTGCTCGACGCGAAGGCCAACGAGGTGACCACCGACATGCTGCTGTCCGCGGCCAGGGCACTGGCCGGCGTGGTGGACCCGGACGCGCTCAACCCGTACTACATCGTGCCCAGCGTGTTCGACCCGAAGGTCACCCCGGCGGTGGCCGCGGCCGTCTCCGCCGCCGCCACGTCCAGGAGCTGACACCGACGGGGATCTGACAACCGGCCCGGTCGGTCGTGCGGTTGTGTCAGGCCCGCATGTCAGGATCACCGGGTGCACGAGACACCCGAGGATCTTGACCAACTCCAGCGGCTACTTGACGACTCGTACCAGCGTGGTGGGGCGCACCTGCGCAGCATCTTCACCGAGGCGCGGCGGGTGCCCGCGGCCGAACTTCCCGACCTGCTGACCGGGGTGCAGGTCACCCACCTGGCCACGGTGACCGCCGCCGGTGAGCCCCGGGTGGCACCGGTGGACGGGTTGTTCTACCGGGGGAAGCTGTGGTTCGGCTCAAGCCCCGAGTCGGTGCGGTTCCGGCACATCCGAGCCCGGCCGCAGGTCAGCGCCTCGATCGCGCACGGCGAACAGTTCGCCGTGCTGGTGCACGGCCGGGCGCACGAGGTGGACACCACCGACCCGGCGCTCGCACCGTTCGTGGACCACCTCCTGGAGGTGTACGGGCCGGCCTGGCGGGACTGGGCGTCGGGTGCACCGTATGCGTGGATCGAACCCCAGCGGATGTACACGTTCCGTCACCAGGACTGACCGGTAGGTCACCGCACGGCAACGCCCACGACCGAACGTGCGTCAGTATGGGTGGGGGAACGTCGCGCGGTCTGGGGGGCAGATGCGTTCCGATACGGCGGGTCGGATCAGGCTGGTACTCGGCCTGATGTTCGCGCTCATCCTGATGATTGTTGGCATGGTGCTGATCACGCGGAGTCAGGGCGGTTAGCCGGTTCCCGTAGGTGGGTCCGCGTACACCCGGGCGGTACCAACCTGGGCGGGGTGGCCAACGGGAACAGCCGTTCGGCCGGCAGTCGCAGTCGGTGTGCCAGCACGGTGAACAACAGTGCGGTGGCGTGTGCGTCCCAACCGGCGCGCCCGACCTGTCCGCGAACCCTCAGGCCGGCCCGGCGGGTCAGTTCGGACAGTGCCCGGCTCCGCGCGGACGGCCAGACCAACCCGGCGAGCCGGCGGGTGTCCAGCACCCGGGCCGGGCGCCAGTCGGGCAGGGCCGAGGTGAGCAACGAGCAGACCTGCCGGGACCGGTGCGCGAGCAGGATCCGGTCGGACAGCACCCCGGCCATCTCGCCGGCCACCTCGGCGATCGCCGGCGCACCGGCCACGTCTGCGTCGGCCAGCCGGTGGCAGCGAACCACGTGCGGGGCGATCGGCGCGGTCGGCCGGACCAGCCAGGTCAGCGGTGGGTAACAACTGGGCACGCCCGAGTCCACGGTGACCACGGCCACCTCGACGATCTCGGCCGGTTGCCCGCCGTTGTCCACGATCGCCACGGCGGCGAACCGGTGTGCGATCACGGGTCGTTCCTCGGTACACGTCGGCATCGGGAGCCTCTTCCGGTTGATGGGTTCGCCCTGGGCGGCGGGCCGGTTCGGGGGCGGCCCGGCCCGCTACCCAGGGCTGGTCGGCTGGTGGCGGTCCGCACGCCGTCCCGGCCGGCCGGGCCACAGCGTTCGTCCCGGACCGGCGGTGAGACAACTGCCGACTCTCGCGAACCGAGACCTGGCGATCGGTCCACAGACCCCGCGGTCTCAGGTCTGGCCGGGATGTTGTCGGCAGCCCTCACCTACGGTCACAGCGTCATCGCAGATGGTGAACGGGCTGGGTTACCGTGCGTGGGGGCGGGGGCCAACCCGAGAGGGACACCGATGGCAGAGCGACACACCAGTGAGGTGGCACCCGACACCGGACACCCGGGTACCGTGCCCGACACCGGGTCAGGGACCGAGCACCGGCCGGGCTGCGCCGGGTTGATCCGGGAACAGGCCGCCCAGGAAGGCTGGCCGACCTGGCGGACGGTCCAGGTGATTCGGGCGCACTGTGGGGTGAGTCTGCTGCGGGCCCACCGGCACGCGCACGGCTGGACCCTCGACCAGGCGGCCGAACAACTCCGGCCGCTGTGCCCGGACGGCGGCCGGGTGAACGCCGCCCGGGTGTCGCACTGGGAACGCGGCGAGACACCGGGCTGGCGGTACCTGGACGGGCTGTGCCGGCTGTACCGGACCAGGCCGGACCGGCTCGGCTTCGGTGCCGACTACAGCGAATCGGACGAGGACAGCGGGCCGGCCCGGGTGGCGGTGACCGCAGCGGTCACGCCGGCTCCGGCTCTCGACCCGAGCCGGTTCGAGCGTGCCCCGGACATCGGACGGGAGTGGCAGATGGAACGACGCACCGTGGTGCACACCCTGCTGGCCGGGGCTGCGGCCGGGCTGACCGGGCCGGTGGCCGAGGCGATCGAACAGGTCCGGCGGAACATGCACACCACCCTGGAATCCACCACGGTCGGCGCGCAGACCCTGGACCAGTGGGAGCGCACCGCTTTCGACTACGCGCACACCTACGGCACGATCCCACCGCTGCGGTTGTTGTGTGACGTGGTGGCCGACTTCACCGAGGTGCAGGCGCTGCTCACCCGACCCCAACCGATCGAACAGCGCCAGGGACTGTGTCACGTCGGCGCGCAGTTCGCCGGGATAACCGGAAGTCTTCTGTTGGAACTGGGCCAGCACCGCAACGCGCGGTCCTGGTTCCACACCGCACAACTGGCCGCCGACGAGACCGGTGACCGGGCACTGCGAGCCTGGGTGTTCGCTCGCGAGGCAACGATCCCGCTGTACTACGGCAGCCCACAGTCCACCGTGGACCTAGCCCGCCGGGCGCGGGCGATCGCCGGTAACACGCCGTGCGGTGCGGTGGTACGCGCATCGGCGCTGGAGGCACGGGCGCTCGCCATGCAGGGCCGTGCCCAGGAGTCCGAAGCAGCGATGAAGCGGGCGGAGGCCGTTTTCGCGACACTGCCGGAGAAGGAGAAGGCGACGGTGGCGTTCGGTTTCACCGAGGCCCAACTCCAGTTCTGCGCCAGCACCGCCCTGGTCAGCCTGGGTGACGCCGCGCGCGCCTGGCCGCTCCAGGAGGAGGCGTTGAGGTTGTACCCGCCGGGCGCCTACGTCGACCCGACACTGATCGCGTTCGACCGGGCCGTGTCGCTGATCCGGGACGGCGACACGGTGGAGGGGCCCAGGATGGCCAGCCGGGCACTGCTGGACCTGCCCACCGACCGGCGCACCGACCACCTGCTGACCCGGGGCCGTGCGGTGGCCGAGACCATCCCGCCCCGCCAACGCGCCAACCCCGCCGCCCGTGACCTCTTCGACCTCCTCAACCAGCCGCCAGGGCCGTGACGCACCATCGAATTCATGATCGAACTCAGACGGTAAAAAGATCAATCAGCAAATTACTCATGAATTGATCTTTCCCGGTCGGTGTGGATGTTGCGGATCTGACCTTGTCCGCGGGATCGATCTGCGTAACATGCTGTGCGGTGTTCCACCATCCACCGGCAATCGGGCCCGGTCGTGCCGGTGAACGCCGCCCAGATGGACCGTGTTTCCGCGCGTCCGCCGCCAGTTCAGGCGGAATGATCATTGTTCGGAGTGGGGAAGATCGTTGTGATCATTCCGCCTGTTCCATAACTCCACACCCGTCAGGAGCCAGTGAATGATCACATCCGAGCCGCCCCGGGTGCCCTACCCGTTGGGGCATTCCAACGACGAGGTCCGCCGGTTGGACATGCAGGCCGAACTGCTCGATCCGACCACCCGGCGGCTGTTCGAGGACGCTGGGGTCCAACCAGGGATGCACGTGCTCGACATCGGCTGTGGACCGGGCGCGGTGTCCGCGCTGGTGGCCCGGATGGTTGGCCCGCAGGGGCGGGTCACCGGCCTGGACATCGACCCGAGCGCGTTGGACACCGCCCGAGACCGGTTCGCCGCCGCCGGGTTGGACAACGTGTCGTTCGTGCAGGGCGACCTGGCCGAACCCGCCGTCTACGAGAAGCTGGACACCTTCGACGCGGTGGTGGGCCGGTTCGCACTGTGCTGGGTGCCCAACCCGGTGGAGACGTTACGTCGGCTGGCCGACCAGGTCCGGCCCGACGGCGTGCTGGCCTTCCACGACGTCGCCTTCCTGCCCCCCGCCGCCATCCCACAGTCGCCCACGTTGGACGCGATGTGGGGGTGGATCGCCGCCGCGCTGCGCCGGATGTACGGCGAGTACCGGATGGGTCTGCGCCTGCACCCCATGTTCGTGGCGGCCGGGTTACCTGAACCGAAACTGCGGATGGACGCCTACATGGGCGGCGGGCCGAACTGGACCGGCTACCAGGTGATGGCCGAACTGGTCCGCAGCCTGCTGCCCAACATCGTCGAGTTCGGCATCGCCACCGCCGAACAGGTGGACGTCGACACCCTGGCCGAGCGGCTGCGGGCCGACATCGTCGGCGGCGGGGGCAGCGTGGTGGGCTGGAGCTTCGCCACCGCGTGGGCCCGAAAACCGTAGTCAGGTCCAGCCCGACGGCGTACCCCGGTCGCACCGGTGCCGGTCAGACCACCCGCAGCGAGTTGACGACGGTGTCGCGACTGGCGTCGTCCAGTTCGGTGGTGTCCAGGGTGAGCACCCAGCCACTCTGGAAGCCGGTCAGGAACAGTTGGGTGACCAGTGTGTCGTGGCCAGCATCGTCACCCTGATGCCGGAAGGTCACCACGATCGCCGGCACGCCCAGTACGTCGGTGATCTCCGCCGACTCCGGGTCGATGCCGTCGTCCTTCATCTGGGCGAGCATGTCGCCGAGGAAGTCGTCCGACAACTCGGGCAGATCCGGGACCTTCTGCAGTATCTCCGTGTCACCGGTCGTCTCGTCGTAGAAGTACAGCACCCCGCCGGCATCGACCAGATCCCTGGACTGCTGCAACACGTCGGCCAACTCCGGGTCGGGGTTCTCGGCGAGCTGGTTCTCGATCGAGTCGAGGTTCTGTTCACTCAGTTCGAACTTGAAGAATCCGGTGGGCACCAGCACGGCGTACCCGGCATCCTCGTCGCGGACCAGGCTGAACCCGTCGGGCACCTTCGGCGACTCCAGTGCCGGCTGTCCCCCACCGGCGCTGGCCTGGCCGACCACCTCGGTGGGGTGCGCCCGGACGTACATGTCGGCAACCGCGGTGCCGGCCAGTGCGACCACGGCCAGCGCCGCGCCGACC
>DATCWR010000458.1:0-13338 GCA_036566245.1 Mycobacteriales bacterium
CACATCCTGCTGGTCGAGGCCAACACCGCCTCGTTCAACGACCTGGGCACCTCGGTGAACACCGCGGTGGCGCTGGGTGCGAAGTTCGTGTCCAACTCCTACGGTGGCGGTGAGTCCGCCGGCGAGACCACGATCGACTCACAGTTCTTCAACCACCCGGGCGTGGCGATCACGGCCAGCTCCGGCGACAACGGCTTCGGCGTGGAGGCTCCCGCCGCGTTCAGCCACGTGGTCGCGGTCGGCGGCACCTCGCTGAGCCGTAGTGGCACCGCCCGCGGGTGGACCGAGTCGGCGTGGAGCGGCGCTGGTAGTGGTTGCTCCGGATTCATCACCAAGCCGTCCTGGCAGACCGACTCCGGTTGCTCACGGCGCACCGTCGCCGACGTGTCCGCGGTGGCCGACCCGAACACCGGCGTCGCGGTGTTCGACACCTTCGGTGAGCCCGGCTTCCTGGTCTTCGGCGGTACCAGCGCGTCGGCGCCGATCATCGCCAGCGTGTACGCGTTGGCCGGTACTCCCGGATCAACCAGCAGCCCGTCGTCGTTCCCGTACTCGCACACCGGCAACCTGTTCGACGTGACCAGTGGCAGCAACGGCACCTGTAGCCCCACCTATCTGTGCCGTGGTGGGGCTGGATACGACGGGCCGACCGGCCTGGGCACGCCCAACGGCACGGCCGCGTTCGTGGGTGGTGGTTCACCGCCGCCTCCGCCGCCCGGCTGCACCGCGTCTCAGTTGCTCGGTAACACCGGCTTCGAGACCGGGTCGATCTCGCCCTGGTCGTCCACCCCGGGTGTGCTCCAGAACACCTCCACCGGCCAGATCGCGCACACCGGTTCGTGGTTCGCCTGGATGGACGGGTACGGCACGACCCACACCGACACGCTCAGCCAGACGGTGACCATCCCGTCCGGCTGCACCTCGGCGACCTACACGTTCTGGATGCACATCGACACTGCCGAGACCACCACCACCACCGCGTTCGACAAGGTGACGGTCAAGGCGGGCAGCACCACGCTGGCCACCTTCAGCAACCTGAACCACATCTCGGGTTACGCCTCACACAGCTTCAACCTGTCCGCGTTCATCGGTCAGACCGTGACCCTGTCGTTCAGCGCCACCGAGGACGTCTCCCTGGAGACCTCGTTCGTGGTCGACGACGCGACGCTGAACGTGTCCTGACCATCCGGTAGCACGGCCTGGCACAGCCAGGCACCAGCACCACGAGGGGGCAGGACGCCTGGCGTCCTGCCCCCTCCCGTCGGCGTCGATACCGGCTCGGCTGGTCCGGTCGGGAACCCACGCCGGTCCGAACTCGTCCAACGGGTGGAGTGCACGCCAACCCGAGGCGGTGGCCATGGCCCTGCGATCCAGGCGACCTGGTGCTGTGCGGAGCCTCGCGGCGGTCACCGCGCTGGTGGCGTTCCTCGGCACCGGATGCGCCCAACCCGTCAACGGAAGCCCGGCCAGGTCACCCCGCTCGGCCGTGCCGACCCTGGTTGCTCCGACCGCCCAGGTGCTGACCCTGGACGGGGTGGCCCGCCACGGCGTCGAGCCCGGGTGCGTCGTGTTCGACGCCGAAGACCACGGGCTCTACCTGCTGTTGGGCGCCGGCGGTCGAACACCGGACCAGGGGGCCATCCCGTTGGGTGTACCGCTGCGGCTGCACGGCATACGCGTGGACCAGCTCGTCTCCTACTGCCAGCAGGGCACCCCGCTGGAGGTTCAGGACGTCTCACGCCGCTAGCTATGTCTTTATCTCACTTATCAGAAAAAATCAGGCAATGCGGTGAACCGCTGGCCGCTGTCCGGCGTTCCAACAGTGTAGAGACATCGAAAGAGGTGGTGGACCGTGATCATGTGCACTCCGCACGCTCACTCTCGGATCAGGACCCTGGCCGTCGCTGTCGTGGCCGCTGCCGCCAGCACCATGCTGTTCGCCGGCACCGCCGCGGCGACCGACACGACGACCGCGACGACCGACACGACCAGCACAACGACCGACACGACCAGCACAACGACCGTCGACCAGACGCTCACTCTCGACGGTGTCGCCGTCGAGGGGGTCATGCCCGGCTGCACCGTGATGAACGTCGGAGACCAGACGTACGAACTGGTGCTCCCGGAAACCCTCACCCGGGACCAGCGTGACCTCGCCCTGGGAATCCCACTGGGCGTGCCGCTGGAGGTGAGCGCGGTGTCCACCGACGGCCTGGCGTCCTACTGCATGGAAGGCGTCATGGTAGAGGTTCAGGACATCACGCAGTACTGACCGACGACACTCCCTTCACCGGGAATCGTCGCTCTGACGTGATCGGGCCGGTTGGTTCGTACCCTGGTACGGGCCCCGGCCCGAGCGCCCGGTGGCGCACCACACACTCGACCTCTGGTACCTCTGGTAGGCAGGCTGCCACCCCGGTGGCGGTATGCCGGCCCGTCGGCCGCGTCCAGGATCGGTACGGATCAGGCACTACCTGACAGCACCGATCGGTGTGGCGGCGGACGGAGGGGCAGCGCATGGTGGTACCGAGGATCGTGGTGGTGGGGGCCGGTGTGGTCGGGGCGGCGGTCGCGATGCGGCTGGCCGAACGGGGAGCGGCGGTCACCGTGGTCGAGGCCACGCGACCGGGCGCCGGCACCAGTGGGGGCAGTTTCGGTTGGCTCAACGCCAACGAGAAACTACCTCGGCACTACTTCGAGTTGAACCTGCGTGGCATGCGTGAGCACCGGGTGTTGGCCCGCCGTTCGGCCCACTGGTACCACCCGGTGGGCAACCTGGAGTTCGCCGACCCTGACGGGGCCGACGAGCTGGTCAGCAGGGCGGAACGGTTACGCGACTGGGGCTACCAGGTGCGGTTACCCGACCCGGAACAGGCGGCCCGGCTGGAGCCCGCGGTGCCGATGCGGTCGGCAGCGGTGGCCTACTTCCCCGACGAGGGGTACGTCGACGGCCAACTGTTGGTCGACGCCCTGCTCGACCACGCCCGGGCGGCCGGTGCCCAACTGGTGGTCGGCGAGCCGGTGACCGACCTGGTGGTGAGCCGGGACGGCGTGCGCGGGGTGCGGCTGCGCGCCGGGCGGATCGACGCCGACCTGGTGGTGCTGTGCGCCGGTTGGCAGACCACCGAACTGGCCGCCCGGGCCGGGGTCACCGTTCCGCTGGTGTCCCCACACCAGGCCGGGTCGCGTGCGGTGTGTCTGTTGGCCGAGATCGAACCACCGGATGGGCAGCGCCTGCGCCGGGTGGTGCACGCGCCAGGCATCGTGGCCCGGCCGGCCCGGCACGGACGGCTGCTGGTCGAACCGGACCACATCCCGGCCGGCCTGGTCTTCGGGGAGCCGCCACCGCCCGGACCGGGCGAACACCTGTTGGCCATCGCCCGCCGACTGCTGCCCGCCCTGGACCGGAGCGACCTGGCCGCCCGGTTGTGTGTCCGTCCGATGCCGACGGACCGGTATCCGGTGGTCGGCTGGTGCCCGGGCCTGCCCCACTGCTACGTGACGGCCACCCACAGCGGGGTCACCCTGGCGCCGTACCTGTCCCTGCTGGTGGCGGCCGAGCTACTGGACGGCCAGCCCGCCGAGGAGTTGGCACCCTACCGACCGGACCGGTTCGTCGACGCGGCCTGACCGCCCCGACAGCTGCCGCCCGCCAGGGTGTGGCGCGGGAAGGAGGAGGACCCGCGCCACCCCCCGGTGCGGCAGACCGTGCTGGTCGGCACGGTGTCCAGCCTGCCTGCTTCGCCCGCCCCGATCAGTGGTGGCCGCATCCGGATTCGTCGTGCGGCCGGCCCCCGCCCGGCGGTGTGGCTCGCCTCACCACCGTTCGGGTGACGGTGCCGGCCGTCCTGGTTCCCGCCCGGCGGCGGTCAGGCCGAACGCTGGTAGCTGGCGAAGGCGCGGACGGACAACCAACCGCAGACCACGGCGAAGGCCGCCAGCCAACCCAGGTGGGACAGCAGCGTGCCGAGGTCGACCGTGGTCGACAGTGCGTCCCGCCCGGCCGACACGGCCCAGTTGACCGGGTTGAACCTGGCCACGTCCCGGACCCAGGAGGCGGCCAGGTCCTGACGCATCATCGCTGAGGACAGGAACGTCAACGGCAGGGCAAGGAACTGCACGGTCGCGATGACACTCTCCTGACGACGCAGCAGCAGGGCGATCGTGTTGGACAGCGACGCGAACCCGACCGCGAGGAGCACCGAGGCCAACACCAGCACCGGCAGTCCGAACCCCGGGTGTGCGAAGCGGGCCCCGCCGGCCAGCCCGATGGCGACGATGATGAGCGCCTGGACCGCGATGGTGATGGCCTGGTAGCCGAGTAGACCGCTCATCAACGCGCCGCGGCGGACCGGGGTCACCAGGAAGCGGTCCAACACGCCCTGTTCGATGTCCTGCACGATGCTCATCCCGCTCCATCCGCCGCCGAAGACCGCGTTGAGCATCACGATTCCCGGTGTCAGGAAGGTGAGGTAGTCCCCGCCGCCGAAACCGGGAATCTCCACCACCCGGTGGAACAGCGCCCCGAACAGCAGCAGCCAGATGATCGGCTGCACCAGGGAGACCGAGACCAGCCAGGGCTCCCGGACCAGGGTGAGTAGATGCCGCCGGGTCATGCGTGCCGACTGGACCAACGCGGTCATCGCGCTCCTCCCGCGGTCTGCTCGAACGTACGGCCGACATGCCGCAGGTACACGTCGTCCAGGGACGGCCGGCCCACCGTGACCGAACCGGCCCGCAGGCCACGCGACTCCAGCAGGGCAAGGAGGGCGGGCACGGCCACCGCACCGTCGTCGGCCCGGGCTCGTAGCCAGCGGCCGTCCACGGTGACCTCGCGCACGCCGGCGATCTCCCAGTCCATCCCGACGGCCTGCCCGCCGGGCAGTTCCACCCGCACGGTGTCGCCGCGCAGGTCGCCCTTGAGCTCCTCCGGAGTGCCCTGGACCACCACCCGACCGGCCTCCATGATGGCCAGCCGGTCGGCCAGTCGGTCCGCCTCCTCCAGGTAGTGGGTGGTCAGCAGGATGGTCAGGCCCTCGTCCCGGGCCAGTCGGGAGATCTCCTCCCACAGCGCGGTCCGTGTCCTGGGGTCCAGGCCGGCGCTGGGTTCGTCCAGGAAGAGCACCCGGGGCCGGTGTACCAGGCCCAGGGCGATCTCCAGCCGCCGCCGGGTACCTCCCGAGTAGGTGCGGGTGGGCCGGTCGGCGGTTTCGGTGAGCTCGAACTGTTCGAGTAGTTCGTCGGCCCGTCGGTGCAGGGTCCGGCCGGACAGGCCGTGTATCCGGCCCTGGAGGAGCAGGTTCTCCCGGCCGGTGCACTGCGGGATCGTCCCGGACCGCTGGGCCACGCAGCCGATGGTGCGGCGGACCCGATCCGGGTGTGTGATCGCGTCCACGCCGGCCACCCGGGCGGTGCCCGAGTCAGGTGTCGCCAGGGTGGTCAGGATCTTCACCGTGGTGGACTTGCCGGCTCCGTTCGGACCGAGCAGGCCGAACACGGTGCCGGCCGAGACGGTGAAGGACAGGCCGTCGAGGGCGCGGACACCGCCCGGATAGGTCTTCACCAGGCCGTCGGCCTCGATGGCGGCCTCGACGGCTGTGTCGCGGGTGTGGTCGGGCGGCATGGTCTGCCTCCTGGGGTCGGTCAGAACGCGATATATCGTGTTGGTGTGGTGACACGCTATATCGCGTGCTGCCTGAGAGGATCAGATTCCAGGTGAATGCCGAGAAAGCCACTGATCGGCCGATGTCGCGCTGGTCTGTCCGGACCAGTGCGGGCCGCAGGCGGTACCGCTGCGAGCCCGTTCTCGAACCGGGTCCGGACCCGGTGCACGACAGGACCCGTGCCCGCCACGCCCGGACGGTAGGTTGCCAGGCGTCACAGGCCGAACAGATCGGCCACGAACCGGCCGGAGGCCAGCCACCGGTGCCGACGGCAGGAGGTGGGTGATGACGCCGGTGTTCGGCCACGGCCGGCTGCGGCTGTACCTGCTCCGGCTGCTCGACGAGTCACCCCGGCACGGGTACCAGTTGATCCGCCTGCTCGAGGACCGGTTCGAGGGTAGGTACGTGCCGTCAGCCGGCACCATCTATCCCCGGCTGCGGCGACTGGAGGCCGAGGGGCTGGTCACCCACAGCCAGAGCAGTGGACGCAAGGTGTACCGACTCACCGATGCCGGCCGGGCCGAGCTGCGCGACCGAGCCGGGGAGATGGCCGACCTGGAGACCCAGATCGGCGCGGCGGTGCGCGAACTCGCCCACGAGGTGGGTGAGCAGGTACGGGACACCGCACGGGACCTTCACGCGGAGGTGCGGGCCACCCGTGACCTGCGCGCCGCCGAACGTGACCAGCCGGCCTGGCAGTCCTTCCTGGCCTACCTGGAGCAGCGCGGCCAGCCGGACGCCGGCTCGGACCGGCGCCCCGGGTTGGCAGAACCCCCCGGGGCGACGCGACGGGTCGAGCCGTCCCCGGCCGTTGCGGTGGCCAACAGCGCGGACGAGCGCGACTTCGAGCACCATCTCCAGCGGGTTCGCGACCAGGTCCGCGATCTGGTGCACGAGGCGATGCGGGATGGCCAGGTCAGCCCGGAGCAACTGCAAGAATGTTCACAGATCATCTCCAATACCCTCATTCAGGTACGGGCCGTCCTTCAGCGTAGGAGATGATTGTCGTATAAGTCAGGTTCACGCCATATACTTGGCGGGTTCCTGAACATGGCCTTTGAAGGACTTGCGCTTGTCGTGATGTGCTAAGCACGCTGTGCAGGTATCTACCGGTAACGGGAGAAACGCACCAGCGAGCAACCGCCCTGATCCGCGGCCATCTGGCGGGCAGAAGAGACAGGGCGGGACTGATGGCAACCCAGGCGCTTGCCTCACAGAGCACGCTCGGCACGAGCCCATCCGGGCACCCTGGCAAACCTCCACGACCGGGTCGGCGGACCCGGCTGGGCCGACTCGCCAGGCTGACCGGACTGACCGGACTGGCCAGGTTGACGAGGTTGACCAGGGTGGGTCGGCTGCGGCCCCGGATGGTCCTGGTCCTGGTCGCCGCGGTCGTGGTCGCCGCGCTGGGCGCGGGAGAACTCGCCACCATGATGCGGGCTCGCTCGGCACCGCTGGCCACCGACACCATCACGGTGGACGGGCTGACCATCCACATCAACACGGTGGACTGGGTTCCGTTCGACTCCGACGACCCGACCCTGCAGGACCCCAGCGCCGCGAACGGGTACAAGATGCCGGCGCAGATGATGCCGGACATGCCCGGTGAGGGACAGGCCCGGCTGAACCTCGAGGTCACCCTGTCCGACACCGGTGAGGAGGCCCGGGCGTTGGACACCGACGGCGAGTTCTTCCTCGGCGGCGGGCAGGGCGACCAGGTCCGGCCGTTGCAGGGTGACACCTTCGGCGAACTCCGGCGGGTCAACCCGGACAACGCCGTGAACGGCAAGTTGTTCTTCGACCTCGAGCCGCCGCGGCGGGATGACCCCCCGCTGTATCTGGAGTGGCGACGCGGGGGTGACACCGCGCGCCTGCTGCTGGTGCCCGGCGGTACCGCGTCGACCCACCACCACTGAGACCGGCGCACCCGCGCCAGCAACCGGACCGGACCGGAGGAGGCCTATCGAACAGCCACCGGGACAGCCATCCGGATCACCGCACCACCGCAACGCCGGATGGCTGGGAGTGCCAGCGATCGGGTGACCCGCAGGGTTGCCAGGCCCAGGCACACGGAACGCACGGTCGGTGGGACGACCGGGAAAAGGAGAAAGAGGGACGCCCCACCTATCCGTAGGACCGATGTGCCGAAGGTGGTTGCGCGTGCCACCGCGCATTCCGCCGGGCCAGTGCCGTCGATGTCGGCATCAACTTCCCAGGAGTCAGCACATGCATTTGGTACCGATACGGAAAGACAAGTGTACCAGTCCGCCGGTTACCGGCGGGTTAACCAGTGGATTCACGCGGACCGCGGTCCTCGCGGTCGTCCTGTCGGTGGGAGTGGTGCTCTGGCAGCACTTCCTGGACGCGTTCGCCCTCAGGCAGCAGGCCACCTGGTCGGACCAGGCTCAGTACGTCCTGCTGGACACCATGCTCGCGGTGCCGTTCGCCGTGGTCGCGGTGCGGGCCGGTGCCCGACTGGTCGCCCGGGCCAGAACCTGGCGTCAGTACGCGACCTACGCGGCCACGGTGTCGCTGGTGTTCTCCGCGCTGACGATTCCGCTGGTCGACCTACAGGCCCGGCTACAGACGTTGCTGTACACCGGCGACGAACACAGCCAGCACGCGGCCGCGGTCGGTTCCGGACTGGCCGGACTGGTCCGCTACGGGGTGCGGTACGCGCTGGTCACCGAACCGGTCGCGTTCGTGCTCGCGCTGCTCACCGTGGCGGTGTTCCTGTCGCCGTTCCGGTTGCGTCCCAGGTCCGCCACGGTGACCCGGGTCGTACGTGCCTCGGTCGCCGCGATCACCGCGATCGTGATGACCAGCACCACCGGCTCGGTGGCCCAGGCCGCACCGGCGCAGCCGAACACCGGTGGCGGCTCGGTGACCAGTACCGGAGGCTGTCACAGCAGCACGGTGCCCACCCGGACCTACGACGTGGTGGCGATCAACGTCGACATCGCGATCGACCGGACCGGTGACCACGACCCGTTCGGGTTCATGTACGCGCTGGCCAGCAGGGTGCCGGCCATCCGTGCGTTCGAGAAGGCCACCACCGGCCACAACGCCGAGGACGGCCTGACCCCGACCGCGCCCGCCGGCAAGGTTTCCGTCGGTCTGGCCGAGGACCCGATCCAGCCGCTGGTGTTGCGCGCCAGGCTGGGTGAGTGCGTGGTCATCCACCTCACCAACGACCTGGTGCACGGTGCCCGGGGTGGTGCCACTCCGACCGCGCAGGAGTTGATGACCGACTCCGCGGGCACCCCGGTCACCCCGTCGGTGTCGATCGACGCGCAGGGTGTCGCCTACGACGTCAACGACGGTGGCAACTCGGTGGGCAACAACCCCACCAGCCGGATGACCCCGCCCGGTGGCACCAACACCTACCGGTTCTACCTCGACCCGCTGGCCGGGGAGGGCGCCAAGGTGTTCCACAGTGGCGGTGACTCCCGTGAGCTCACCGCGCACGGCCTGTTCGGTTCGATCAACGCCGAACCGGCCGGGTCAAAGTGGTTCGACACCGAGACCGGCACCGACCGCACCGCCGATTCGGACTGGAGCAGTTGGCAGGCGATGATCCAGCCGCCCACCGGTCCGGCGTTCCGCGAGTTCACCATCATGTACCACGAGGTCGGCGACGAGAACTACAACGTCCGCCGTCCGGTCAACGACCCGCTGCGGCCACCGTCGCCCACCGGCGACGGCCTGGGCGCTCCCGGGCCGATGGTGGACTCGGGTATTCCCAGCGACACCAACAAGGACCCCGGCAGCACGGACTCCTACCGTCCGGGCAGCAGGGCGATCAACTACCGCAGCGAGCCGTTCTGGCGTCGGATGCAGTGGGTGGACAACATCGCCCACCCGACCGTCACCGGGCCGGCCCTGCCCACCCTGGTCAAGGACAAGAAGGGCCTGGGCTACTCCACCTACACCTTCGGCGACCCGGCCACCCCGATACCCCAGTCCTACCTGGGTGAGCCGACCAAGACCCGGCTGATGCACCCGGGTTCGGAGCAGTTGCACGTCCACCACCTGCACGGCGGCGGCGACCGCTGGCCGGCCAACCCGCGGGCGATCGACCCGGGCGCGTTCGCGACCGGACTGAAGAAGGACAACTTCCTGCCGCAGAACACCATCCAGCTCGACTCGCAGAGCGTCGGCCCCGACGAGTCCTACACCCTGGAACACGCCTGTGGCGCGGGTGGTTGCCAGCAGGCCGCCGGTGACTTCCTGTACCACTGCCACATCGCCCAGCACTACATCGCCGGCATGTGGAGTTTCTGGCGGGTGTTCGACACCGAACAACCCAACGTGGCGCCGTTGCCCGGTGCCACCGCACCAGCGGCCGCGGTCACCTCGGACCAACTGGTCGGGAAGACGTTCGAGGGTAAGACGATCGTGCTGTCCAACCCCGGACCCGGCCAGGTCACCCTGGCCGACTGGGTGGAGGGTCAGCTCCCACCGCAGGGTCAGCGCACCGGTGGGGTCGACCCGACCCGCCCCGGTGACGACGACGCGACCGTGTGGGACTGGGCGGTGGGCGGTACACCCGCCGCGCCGGTGTACCTGACCGAGCCAGAGGACACGCTGAGCTGGCCCAACTACACCCCACCCCATCCCGGCCAGCGTGACCCGATCCTGTTCAACCCGGGCAACGGTCGGTACGCCTGGCCGCTGACCCAGCCGCACCTGGCCGCCCGGCCGCCGTTCGCGGCCAACGGGCACGGTGGCGCGCCGTGGCTGGGTAACACCGCGACGGCGGCGCGACCGGACGGGCTGTGCCCGTCGGGTGCTCCGCTGCGCACCTACAACATCGTGGCCGTCAACGTCGCGTTCCAGGAGACCCCCAAGGAGACCGACCCCAACGGCCGGTTCTTCGTCCTGGCCGCGGACAAGGACGCGGTGCAGAACGGCAGCAAGCCGGCCGAGCCACTGACCATCAGGTCGAACGTCGGTGACTGTGTGGCGATCACGCTGACCAGCGAACTGGACTCCAGCCAGCAGTCCAGGGTCAACATGCACTCACACTTCATCCAGTTCGACCCGCAGGCCTCCGACGGTGTGATCACCGGGGCGTCCTACGAGCAGTCGGTGGGCAACTACAACGGCATCGGTAACACCACGCTCACCGCGGCCGTGGCGGCCGGTGCGACCACCATCCCGGTGGCCGGTACCGACTTCCTACGCGGCCACGACAACATCTCGGTCGCGGTCGGCGAGGGCCGGTCCGACATCGAGATCCGGACCGTCACGGCGGTCGATCCGGCCAGCAACACGGTGACCCTCGACCAGCCGTTGGCAAAGGCGCACGCGGCCGGTGAGCCGACCGGTACCGAGTTCGTGCAATACCGGTGGTTCTCCGACATGGACTCGGGCACCGTGTTCTGGCACGACCACGTGGACGGCATCACCTCGTGGGCGCACGGCCTGTTCGGCGCGCACATCATCGAGCCGGCCGGGTCGGTGTACCTGGACCCGACCGACCACTCCAGGCAGGTCCGCAGCGGTAACCAGGTGGACATCGTGACCAGCGGTTCGGCCGGATTCGGGGAGCAGGGCAGCTTCCGCGAGTTCATGCTCTACCTGAGCAACGGTCGGCGGGGCCGGCCGGAACTGAACGGGCCGCCGCCAGGGTCGACCCAGCAGTCCCTGGTGCCGCTGAACTTCGGCCAGGAGTGCGAAGAGGGCAACATCAACATGCGGGCCGAACCGATCGGCGAGCGGGTGCCGAGGGCGAACACCGTCGACGACCGAACCTCACCCACCGGCACCGCATGGGACGGTGGGGTCTGCCGGAACGACTACCTCGACCCGGTCACCGGCGGACTGAAGTCGACGCCGCAGAGCATCTCCACCACCGATCCGTACGTGTTCTCGTCGGTGAAGTACGGCGACCCGGCGACCCCGCTGCTGCGGGCCTACGCCGGTGACCCGGTGGTGATCCGCACCATCGGTACCAACGAGCGGGTGGAGGCGCTCAAGATCGACGGTCACCGGTTCCGTCGGGAACGGTTCAACCCGGACGGCGAACTGATGGATGCCGCCACCACCGGTATCTCCGAACGGTTCGACTACATCCTTGACGGTGGCGCCGGCGGGCCGAAGCACATACCCGGCGACTACCTGTACTACAGCACCCGCAACTTCGCGTTCGACAGCGGAGCCTGGGGCATCTTCCGGGTGTTCGACAGGCGTCAGTCCACCCTGGCACCGCTGCCTGACCGGACGGCCCCACCGACCGGCCAGGGTTTCCCGCGGCAGACGTTCACCGGAGGCAACCCGACCCCGCCAGGGTCCGGTGACTCGACGGTGAACCCGTGTCCGTCCGGAGCGCCCAGCCGCGCCTACGACGTGTCGATCTTCGACGTGACACTCCAGTCCGCCCCGGCCAACGCGGCCGGTCCGCTTCCGGCCGACGACACCGGTGGTGTGATCTACGCGTTGACCTCGGACGTGGCCGGAATAAAGGCGGGTACCAAGCGACTGGAACCGCTGGTGTTGCGGGCCGATATCGGGGACTGTGTGAAGGTGACGCTGCACAACCAGATCACCCCCGGCTCGGCCTACGGTGGCACCAGAGCCGGGTTCAACCTGGCCAAGCTGCTGAGTAATCCGCAGCGGTCCGGCGGTGCCGCGGTCGGGTTCAACCCCGACACCACCGTGCCGATCGGTGGCCAGTACACCTACACCTTCTACGCCGACCGGCAGTTGGGCACCTCGATCTTCCAGAACCTGGGCAGCCAGGCGTCCATGCTGCACGGCGCATACGGCGAACTCATCACCGAGCCGAAGGGCTCCTTCTGGCTGGACAACGAGACCGGTGCGTTCCTGGGCGCCAACGCGACCAGTACCGCCGCCGCGATCGAGGTTCCGTTCGGAAAGAGTTTCCGGGAGTTCGCGGTGATGATGACCAGCACCGACCAGCACGTCGGTCGGAGCATCATTCCCTACTGGGACGCCGTCGCGGGTACCAGCGAGGTGAGCACCGCCGGGTTCGCCGCCGAGAACGACGACGACGACGGCAATCCGGTCACCCTGAACGGTGCCGCGGTGGTGCCTGGTCTGGTCAAGGGACAGCAGCCCGGGTTCAACGTGCTGAACTACCACAGCGCGCCGATCCCCGAGCGGATCGGTTCGACGACCAGCACCAGCGTCGGAGACGGTAGCCGCGACTACGGGAACGCCTACAACAACGAACACGGAACACCGGAGACCCCGCTGTTCCGCTCGTACCCGGGTGATCCCGTGGTGTTCCGCGTGGCCATCGGTGCCAGCAACGAGTTCCACACCTTTGTCATCGGCGGGCACGAGTTCCCGTGGGAGCCCTACATGTGGGACGACTCGACCGACCATCGGTCGCAGTTGCTCACCGCCAGGGCGATGACCGCGGGGGAGACCATGGATGCCGAACTGGTGGGCGGTGCCGGCGGCACCACCCACTCGGTCGGCGACTTCATGTTCGGCGATGGCCGACAGCAGTTCAACCGAGCCGGGTTGTGGGGCATCTTCCGTGTCCTGCCCGACCCGTTCTCATCGACCACCAGTTCCTCGTCGTCCTCGTCGAGCGGACCGGTGCAGTTGGACTGATGTCATCCCGACCGGGAGGCCCCTGAGAACGGGCGGAACTCGGGGGCCTCCCGCCCCGACCGAGACGGCCCGTGGAGCGCCCCGCCCG
>DATCWR010000464.1:0-2434 GCA_036566245.1 Mycobacteriales bacterium
GATGCCGATGTGCTCGTGTGGCAGCGTGGCCCGGATGTGTCCGGTGCTCAACGCGGCACACGACCTGCTCGGCCACCAGGTCCCCTGGGAGTAACCGACAGGTCCACCGAACGCCCGGCCGAGCGGGGGCCGGCCGGGCCCCCGGTGACTCGACCCGATCAGAGCGGCAACCTGTCCCAACTCACCACCCGATCCCCAGTGAACCCGGTGACCGGACCTACGCACGCGGCCACCCGATTGACTTGCTCGCCGAAAGGGGACCGCTGCTGGACGAGCCCTACACGCGACAACTGGTCGGCAAGCTGCGAGAGCGGCGGTTCCACCTGGATCGAAAGTCGATCAGGGTTACGTACTGGGTCGCATCTGGGCGGCGCATCGTGTTACTGACAGTGTTCACGAAGACTCGTATGCGAGAGAGACGTGAGGTCGCGCGGGCAATGCACGCGCTGAGACGGCGTCTCGGGGAGAGACACACCGCAGATGACGAGGACGTGGAGCATGACTGGACGTACTAACTGGAGCCAGCTACGGGACCGTCGGATGGGTGAGGCCGGCGCGAAGGAAGCCTACGAGTCAACGCGACTGGCCTACGAACTTGGCCGCACGGTCCGTCAACTACGCGAGAACGCCGGTTGGAGCCAGGCCACGCTGGCCAGAGCGGCGGGAATGACACAGTCGGCGGTGGCACGGTTCGAGGCCGGTGGCACCGTTCCCACGCTCCCCGTCCTCGACCGTCTGGCACAGGCGCTGGGTGCCGACCTGGTCGTCCAACTCACTCCTCGGGCGCATCTCGGCTGACCCTGACGCCACGATGATCAGACCCTGATCCGGGAGGATCGCCTCGGCCGGTGCGGCCAGGGTCCGCAGAGTGCGGCCGGAGTCAGGACTCTTCTGGGGTGTCCAGGGCGGCCTACGCGGCGAGCTTCCGGCCGAGGTCATGGCTCACCTGGTGACGCCGCCGATGAGCGCGCCGGGGTCGGCCAGCGCCTCGCGCCTGATCGAGTAGTACACCCACACCCCGCGCTTCGTGCGGTCGAGCAGACCGACCTCGTGCAGCACCTTCAGGTGGTGGCTGATGGTCGGGAACCGGCAACGGCTGCATGCATCTGACGGCAGGCATCTGACCGTCCGCGCAAACGTGAGAGATATGTCAAACTGAGTGGTATTGCACCATGAGTGTGTTCCGTTTTCGGAACCGGATGGCCATCGTCCGGCGGACCCATTCGTGTTTTCGGAAATTCCGGCTCCGCATCTTTCCCCACGACCCCCCGGGGGGTCTTTTAAATTTCACTCGTACGGGTGATCACGTACCGGGACCAAGGAGATAGAATTGTGACATGGAAACCCTGACCGATGCTGTTCCCCACGACACCGATTGCGGTGTTGGCGGGGAGTCGGATGGCGGGTTTCCGGTTACCGGATTCGATCCCACTGTGGTCGCCGAATTCCTCGCGGGTGTCGATCTGTCGGGCTTGGACGCCGAGTCGTTGTTGGCTGTGCTCGCCGGTATGGAACGTGTGGTGGCTGCCGCGCATGCGGTGCAGGTCAGGGCGATGGCCGCGTTCACCCGGCACCGGCCCGCTACTCCGGGTCGTCCGTTCGGGGAGTTCGTCGCCGATGAGATCGGCCTGGTCCTGTCGACCACTCGGCGGGCGGCGGAGAACCGGGTCGCCCAGGCGGTGGAGATGACCACCCGTACCCCGACTGTTCTGCATGCCCTGGAGTCCGGGGTGTTGGACCTGTACCGGGCGAAGGTCGTTACAGATGCCACCTACCGGTTGGACAATCAGGCTGCGGCGCGGGTCGCCGGGCACGTCGTAGGCCGGGCGGGAGGGTGTAACGCTTCGCAGGTCCGGGCCCTGGTCCGTCGCGCGGTCCTCCAAGTCGATCCTCAGGGTGCTGAGCGTCGGCATGAACGAGCCCGTGCCGACCGCAGGCTGGTCCTCACCCCGGCAGAGGATGGGATGGCCGAACTCGTCGCGTTCCTGCCGTCCGAGCAGGCGGTCGCCGTCTACCAGAAGGTAGATGACCTCGCCCGGCTTGACCGGGTTCCCGGTGACCCGCGGAGCGCGGACGAACGACGGGCCGATGCGTTCATTGGCCTGCTCCTAGGCCGCCGGGATGCTGGCACGGCCCGTGAAACGGGCGGGTTGCGGCCGTTGGTACACGTGACCGTGGCCGCCACCACCCTGACCGGAGCAGACAGCAAGCCGGGAATGTTGGACGGTTATGGTCCGATCCCCGCCGCGTACGCCCGGGCCATCGCAGCGGACCCCACCGGGGTGTGGAAACGACTGGTCACCGACCCCATCGACGGAACACTTGTCGAACACACCCGGCACACCTACCGGCCACCAGCCGCACTCGACGACTTCATCCGAGCCCGCGACCACACCTGCCGGTTCCCCGGCTGCCAACACTCCGCACACCACGC
>DATCWR010000465.1:0-3856 GCA_036566245.1 Mycobacteriales bacterium
GGCGACCCGACCGGCCGGCGTGGCCGTCCGGCTGCGGTCACTACGCCGGACCTACGGCACGGTCGTGGCCGTCAACGGACTGGACCTGGACATCGCCCCGGGTGAGACGGTGGCCCTGCTCGGCCCGAACGGGGCCGGCAAGTCGACCACCATCGACATGCTGCTCGGGTTGACCCGCCCCGACTCCGGCGAGGTACACCTGTTCGGCCGCACCCCGGCCGAGGCGATCACCGAGGGATTGGTCGGTGCCATGGTGCAGACGACCAGCCTGCCCACCGACGTGACCGTGACCGAACTGCTGGAGATGGTCGCCTCACTGCACCACGAGCCGATGTCGGCGGTCGAGGCGATGCACCGGGCCGGCATCAGCGACCTGGGCCGCCGACGAGCCGGCAGGCTTTCGGGTGGACAGCAGAGGCGGGTGTGCTTCGCCATGGCCCTGCTCCCCGACCCGGAACTGCTCGTGCTCGACGAACCGACCGCCGGGATGGACGTGGAGAGTCGGCGGGCGTTCTGGCAGGCGATGCGGAAGCAGACCCGGGCCGGAAAGACCGTGTTGTTCGCCACCCACTACCTGGCCGAGGCCGACGACCACGCCGACCGGATCGTGCTGGTCAGGTCCGGCACGGTGGTCGCCGACGGCCCGGCGACCGAGATCAGGGCGATGGGCGGCGGACACACCATCCGGGCGACCCTGCCCGGCGCCGCGCCCGAACGGCTGCGCGCGCTGGCCGGCGTGCTGTCGGCCGAGACTCACGGCCAGGCGGTCGTGCTGCGGTGTTCGGACTCCGACACCGCGCTGCGGGCGTTGCTGGCCGCCGAACCGATGGTCCGCGACATCGAGGTGTCCGGGCCCGCCATGGAGGACGCGTTCCTCGCCCTGACCACAGACATCCCGACCACCGGCGAGGAGGCCACCTCGTGAGTACCCGTCTTCTCGTCCTGGAGATCCGGCGCACGCTGCGCTCACCGCGATACCTGATGCTCACGGTGGTGTTCCCGGTCGGACTGTTCCTCCTGTTCGCCGCCCTGTACAAGAACGGGACGCTGATGGGCACCACGGTCAGGGCCTACCTGATGATCAGCATGGCGATGTTCGGTTCGATGGGCGCCGCCATGGGCATCGGGGCGCGGGTCGCCCAGGACCGCCAGACCGGGTGGAACCGGCTGCTCCGGCTAACCCCACTGCGGCCCCGCTGGTATGTCGCCACCCGGTTCGTCACCTCGCTGGCCACCGCCATCCCGTCGCTGCTGCTGGTGTTCGTGGCGGGCTGGCTGCTGGGGGTGCGGATGAGCGGGTCCGGGTGGACCCGGGTCAGCCTGTACTTCACGCTCGCGCTGGTGCCGTTCGCCGTGCTCGGCGTCGCCCTGGGGTACATGGTCACCGCGGACAGCGCACCGATGGTCAACGGTGCCAGCCAGATGGTGTTCTCGCTGTTCGGCGGGGTGTGGGTGCCGGTGAGCCAGATGCCGCACGTCATGGTCACGGTGGGCAGGGCGCTGCCGTCGTTCTGGCTGGGTGTGGCGGCCCGCTCCCCACTGACCGGCGAACACCTTGGGGCCAACGGGCTGGCCATCCTGGCCGGTTGGACGGTTGTCGCCGCCGTGTTCGCGGCACGCCGGTACCACCGGGACGCCGCCAAGGCATGAGCAGGCGTGGCGAGGCAACCATGGGCGCCGCCAGGCACACTGGTGGGGGACCCGACCAGAACGGAACGGTGGGTGCAACGTTGAGCGAGCCGACCGGGCTGTTCTTCGCACGCGACGGCGCCGGACCCTATCAGGGCAGGTGGCGGACGTTCGCCGGGTTCTGGCTGATCTACCTGGTCTACCCGTTCGGATCGGCCATGCACCGGGCACACGGCCGGCCGATACCGATCGCGCTGAGCGTGGTCGGATTCGCTGCCTTCTGCCTGACCTACCTGCACCTGACCCCGCCGATGCTGCGGCTGGCCGGGCAGGACCGGCGTCGGCACGTCGTGCCCGCGATGCTGTTCGCGTGCGGCACGGCGCTGCTACCGCTGACCGGCGCGCCGGGATTCACCTGCTACGTGTTCGTGGTCTCTGTGGCCATGATGTTGTTGCCGCTGCGCACCGCGATGATCTGGGTGGCGGCGACCCTCGGTGCGACCGTGCTGCTGTCCTTGGCGGTGCCGGCCTGGTCGGACAGCATGCTGTCGACCGTCTACTCGTTGGCGGCCACGGCCCTGGCGGTGGGCGGCTTCAGCAAGCTGTTGCGCACCGCCCGGCAACTGGCCGCCGCCCGGGAGGAACTGGCCCGACTGGCCGTGGCCGAGGAACGTGTCCGGTTCGCCCGGGACCTGCATGACATCCTCGGGCACAGCCTGACCGCGATCACGGTGAAGGCCGGCCTGGCCGGCAGGCTGGTCACCCGCGATCCCGAACGCGCCGCGACCGAGATCGCCGAGATCGAACGGCTGAGTCGGGCCGCGCTCGGTGATGTACGGGCCACGGTGGCCGGCTACCGGCAGGTGTCGTTGGCCGGTGAGCTGGCCTCGGCCCGGCCGGTGTTGGACGCGGCCGGTATCCGGGCCGATCTGCCCTCCGCCATCGACGACGTGCCCGGCGAGATGCACGAACTGTTCGGCTGGGTGGTCCGTGAGGGGATCACCAACGTGGTGCGGCACAGCACCGCGAGGACCTGTGCCATCAGGGTGTGGGCCGAGGGGATCCAGGTCGACGACGACGGGGACGGTGTCTCCGACACCGTCCCGTCCGGTGCCGGCACCGGACTGACCGGGCTGACCGAACGGGTACAGCGTGTGGGCGGACGGCTGGTCGCCGGGCCGCGACCGGGCGGAGGCTTCCGGTTACGGGTCAGCCTGCCCGGCCGAACAGCGACCGGCTCGACAGCCGCCGCCACGGTCCCCGCCCCGACACCGGCCGAGGTGTGGACGTGATCCGGGTGCTGGTGGCCGATGACCAACATCTGGTACGCGGGGCGCTGGCCGCGCTGTTGGCGCTGGAGGACGACATCGAGGTGGTCGGTCAGGTCGGTCGCGGTGACCAGGTGGTGGCCGAGGCTCGGCACAGCGGACCAGACGTCGCACTGGTCGACATCGAGATGCCCGGCATGGACGGTATCGCCGCGACCGCCGCGCTGCGGGCGGCACTGCCCGACTGTCGGGTGCTGATCCTGACCACGTTCGGCCGGCCGGGTTACCTGCGTCGGGCCATGGAGGCCGGCGCCAGCGGGTTCATGGTCAAGGACGCTCCGGCCGCCGAACTCGCCGACGCGGTCCGCCGGGTCAGTCAGGGCTACCGGGTGGTCGATCCGGTGCTGGCCGCCGAGAGCCTGGCGACCGGGAGTAACCCGCTCACCGCCCGGGAACGCGACGTGCTGCGCGCCGCCCGCTCCGGTGGCACCGTCGGTGACATCGCCCGGGCAGTGATGTTGGGCAGGGGCACGGTGCGCAACTACCTGTCCTCGGCGATCGGCAAGACCGCGGCGCGCACCCGGGCCGAGGCGGTCCGGGTGGCCGAGGAACGCGGCTGGCTCTGACCGGCCCGGATCGGGACCCGGACACAACGGAGTGGGTGCCGTCAGCCGCCAGAACCCGACGCCGCGTCGGGGACCGCACCCGGCGGGTGGACGGCCCGCAGCACCAGCACGGCGATGTCGTCCTCGGGTGGGTTGGGGGCGTACTCCACCGCGGCGCGCTGCACCGCCGTGGCCATCGCGGCCGCGGACAGGCACCGACACTCGGCCAGCAGGGCGTCCATGTCCTGCTCGCCGAGCATCCGGCTGCCGCGGCGCCGTTCCAGCACGCCGTCGGTGACCGACAGCAGCGACTGGCCGGGGCACAGTTCGATGGTGTCCGGGACGTACCGGCGG
>DATCWR010000466.1:0-4910 GCA_036566245.1 Mycobacteriales bacterium
CCCGGGCGTCCGCCGTCGCCAGACCGGCGGCCCCTGCCACCGCGGCGAGCAGGGCGGCGGGCAGACCGAAGGCGATGTCGACCACGGCCCAGGCGTGTGCCCGGCGGTCGGCGCGGTTCACCTGCCGTACCGCTTCCTCGCGCACCCGCACGATCTCACCGCGCAGGTCGTTCAACTGCTCCGGCGATCCCATCCGTCCGACCCTAACCATCCCGGCGACCCACACGTTCGGTTCAGGACGTCGTGGCGAGACTTCCCTGAAGGACCCTCGTTGTCGTCAGTGACCGGCCGGGTCGGGGACGTCGCGGTTGTTCGGGACGAGCTTGTGGGGTGGCAGATCCGGGCCCTCTATGCCGAAACTGATGATCCGACGCGGGTGCACCCGGATGATCGCGCCATCCGTTCCGGTCGCCGGGTCGTACGGCGAGTCGGTGGGGTGCTCGATCGCCTCGGCCCACCCGCGGATCTCCAGGCAGCGGACCCGCCACGGGTCCAGGGAGGCGATGTCGTCGACGACGAACGCGGCGCGGCCGTTGGCGGCGACGTTGCGGAACTTCCGGCTGGTGGCCATCCGGTAGCCACCAATGTCGATGGTCCCCGTCGCGGTGTTGTGGCGGAATCCGACCGGACTGACCTGCAACGTGCCGTCGGGCGCGACGGTGGCCAGCCGGCCCAGTCGCTGACCGGCCAGGTACTCCAGTTCGGCGTCGGTGAAAGTCATGCGGGTCCCTTCCGGAGGGATGGTCGGCGCGTGGAGCGGTTCGGATCGTGTCACCGATGGGACACGATCCGACCGGCGGACATTCCCGGGCACGGGCTGGCGGGTGTCCTGCCGCGGACGAGCCCGACGCCCCGGAGCCGTAAAACTGTCGGTCCGGGCTCGTAGGGTCGGCACATGACCGCACCGATCATCCTGGTTCCTGGATTCTGGCTCGGCGCGTGGGCGTGGGACGAGGTTGCCTCCGCTCTGCGCGCCGACGGGCACGACGTCACCGCGATCACGCTGCCCGGTCTGGAGTCGGCTGACACTGACCGTTCGGCGATCACGCTGGCCGACCACATCGACGCGATCTGCCAGGCCGTGGCAACCGCCGGGACTCCGGTCGTGCTCGCCGTGCACAGCGGGGCCGGGGTGCCCGGCTACGGGGCGAGTGACCGCGTGCCCGAGCAGATCGCGGCCATGGTCTACGTCGACTCCGGCCCGGCGACGAGTGCGATCGACCCGGACTTCGGCGCTGTCGAGATGCCGCTGCCCTCGTGGCGGGAACTCGAGGAGGACGGGAACAGCCTCGACGGCCTGAGCGACGAGCAACTCAACACCTTCCGGCAGCGCGCCGTACCCGAGCCGGGTGCCGCCGTTCGCGAGGGCCCCGACCTGACCGACGACCGCCGACTCGACCTGCCGAGCACCGTCGTGTGCACCTCGATGACATCCGACCAGGTCCGGGCCGCGGTTGAGAAGGGCTACCGGTGGGTCGCCGGTCTGGCCGACCTGCGCGACGTCACCTACGTCGACCTGCCCACCGGCCACTGGCCCATGTGGTCACGCCCGCGGGATCTGGCCGCCATCCTCGGCGACATCGCCCGAGGTGCGTCGGCGGGCTGACCTGCCGTGCATTGTTGTATTGCGAGACTGCTACCCACAGACTGGGGTCATGCGGCATCCAGAGGCAGAGGTGCGGCCAGGCTGGTGCCGCACCGGCAACCCACATTTCCCGGTCGCCGCACCGGTAGAAGGCCGGTGGTGGGTGCTGCGGATGAACAGCTTCCCTGACCATCCGATGTGGACCCTGTTCGTCGACGGTGAGGTGCGTTTCGACCTCGACGACCTTCCGCCGGCCTGGGGCGGGCCCGCCGATCGTTCGGCTCCCCCAATGGATGCCAACACAGCACAGGAGGTCCTGGCGCCACTCCGCGACCTCGTGGCCTACGGCAGCGAGGTCGACCAGCCCTGCGACGACCCGTTCTGCTGCGGAAGACGAACATAGGAGCCCCTGCTGAGGGACGCGTTCCGGGTGGGGGCGAGTGTTCTTGGTCGCTACCCACGATGCCAACGTCTGTCATGGCTGGGGGACGGTGCTCACCGGGCGTCGGCATCGCCGCGGTCGGGGCGGGTGACTCCGATCGGGTTGGGCCAGGTGAGGATTCCGCAGTCGGCAATCAGCTTCGCCCAGGGACCAAGTAGGGCAGCCAGCCGTTCGGTTCCGACGACTCCGAGCATCCGCCATGGGCCGAGTGCGGCAGCGTCGGTGGCCCGTTCCACCTCGTCCCGCACGGATCTGCCGGTCTCGGTGACGGCACCGTCCCGGTCGATCCAGCCACCGGCGAGCAGTTCGTCCCGTGCCTGATCCCAGGCCTCGTCCGGCCAGGCTCGAGCGATCCGCAGGACCTGTTCGTCAACCTCCCCTGCCGCCGATTTGAGCAGGTGGGACTGCACCGGCGTCACACCGTGACTGATCAGACTTCCCACGTGCCCGTCGCCGCGGTGCTCACGCAGCGTGGTGGTCGCCTGCCACACTTTCTCCACCGGATCTGCTGGTTCGGGCAGGGTCTGGTTTGCCGCACCGAGCACCCGCCCGGCCGGGTCGGCTCGCTGTGCCGCCGTCCACAGCAGACCTGCCGCCTCCCGGAACTCGGTGGAGGCCACCACCTCGTCACCCAGCAGCGCCCGAAGCGCGTCCGCCGAACCGGTCCGGCGAGCGGCCAGCACCTCGGCTGGTGTGCCGTATCCCCACGCGTCAGGCAGCGCGCGGGCGGCCCGGCCGGGATGGAATCCGTAGAAGACCGCGGTTGCGACCGCAGCGCCGACCGGGCCGAGTGGGGCGACCCGGGCCGCGACGTAGCCCATCCAGAAGCCCCTCATCCCTGCCGCATCCAGTGCCCGACGGGCCTGCGGGGTGAAGTAGACAACCGCGTGCAACGGCTCGAACAGCTCCCACATCCGGCGGGACACGGTGACATCCATCGGTAGCCCTCTCGCCGCACTGCCGTCGCCGCGGTCAGTTCCCTGCTGCTTCCGGTGTGAGGATCCGCAGCAGCGCTGACACATCGCTGACCTCAAGCTCGTCGACAGTCCGTGCGCCGGCCCACGTCGCCGCGTCAAACCGGTGGGTGAGCCTCCGCCGCGCCGAACCAAGGGCTCGTCGCAGGTCAGGCTGTTCTGCCTCGGGCAACGGACGACCGACCCGTGCCCGCAGGGCGGCCGCCGCGCCGGCGAACCGTGCCACCGTCACCGGGTCGTCGGCGAGTACGGCCGCGGTCTCCAGCACGTAGGCGACCCCGCGGTGATCGCGTGAACTGCACGCGGCCTCGGCGGCGATCCGTAGCATCGTTCCCTGCTCGGCTGGCCTGGTCTGCCGGGTGCGGGCAAGCACGGCGGCGCTCAATGCGACGCCGCTGAGTGATCCAGCCTCCTGGTACCAGGCCAGCGCGTGCCGCAGGTGCTCGGCCACCGGTGACAGATCGGGCTGTCGCAGTCCGGCGATTCCCAGTCCGAGGCGTGCGAACGCGGCCAGCGACGGTGAACCAGTGCTGCGGGCCAGCGCCAGCCCCTCGGCCAGGCGCACCTGGCCGGCGTCCTGCTGACCTGCCAGTACCAGCAGGTTCCCGAGCCGCACAGTGTGCCAGCACTGCGCGTAGGCCCACCGTCCATGGACCGCGTGCACCAACGCCCGCCGGTGGTGGGCCATGGCCTCGGGGTAGGCGCCGCGGATCTCACTGGTGTAACCGAGCAGCGTGAGCGCCGCGAGTTGCCCGGCCGGGTCGCCGATCCCGGCCAACGTCCGCAGGCTCGTCGCGGCGGCCTGTTCGGCCGACTCGACCGCCCCGGCCATCAGGTCGACCCGCGCCCGCCCGAGGTCCGCCAGTACTGTCCCCCACTCCTCGCCGGCTGCCCGCAGCAGGGCCAGCGCCGGGGTGAGTAGTGCCGCCGCGTCGGTGAGCTCACCGCGCTCCGCGCGGCGGTCCGCGACCAGGACAGCCGCGAGTGCGTCACTCCTGTCCCACTCGTCGACGAAGGAGGCAAGGACCTCCTGCGCGTCGCGCAGGGAGGCTGCCTCCCCACGTTCGTGGGTGCCCAGGGCTCCGGCCCACACCCGGGCCCGCAGGTGCAACCGGCGGGTCTGACCGTCGGCCGGGGTCCGGGTGAGCAGGTCGTTGATCAGTTGCCGACCACGACCGCGTTCCCCGACCTGCCACCAGCCCCAGGCACATCGGATGGCGAGTTGCATCGCCGCCTGCGTCTGCCCCTGCCGGGCCAGCCATCGCAGCATCTCCACCGGTTCGAGCACCTCCGGACCGGCGACCGCGGCGGTGACGGCCGAGCGTTCCTCCCGCAGAATCTGCCACTGCGCCGCCTGAAGTTCGGTGGGTGGCTCCAGGCCGGTCGCGTCCACGAGCAACCGACGGGCTCGTGAGTACGTGGCGAGGGCGTCGGCGCGGCGCCCGCTCGCATCCAGCGCACGAACGAGCGTGGCCCATCCCGCGGGGCGGGTCGGCGCCTGGTTGACCAACTCGCGGGCCAGGACCGCCGCCTCGTCCGGGTCGCCAGCACCCAGAGTGGCCTGCGCCAGCAGTTCCCGGACCACGAGGTGGTGTTCCATCAGGCGTTCGCGGGCGGTGAGTGCGAACGGCAGGGTTCCGCAGCGGCCGTACGGTTCACCGCGCCAGAGCCGCAGCGCCTCGGTGAGCAGCGCGCGGGCCGCGTCGGGCTGCCCGGAGGTGAGCAGGCCGCGGCCGTGCGCGAGGGCGTCGGCGAACGTCTCGTCGTCGACCTCGCCGTGTTCGACCCGCAGGAGATAACCACCCGGGCGGTACTGCAACCGGTCCCGTTGCGTGCCGAGCAGCCGACGGATCCGCGACACGTGGGCCTGCAACGCGTTGGCCGACCGTGATTCCTCGGGCCACATCCA
>DATCWR010000473.1:0-4150 GCA_036566245.1 Mycobacteriales bacterium
CAGCCGATCCGAACCTGTGTCGTAGGCGACGTCACACCCGGCCACCAGGTCGATCCCCAGGCCGGCCGGGGCGGACTGGTCGACCAGCGGGCGCAGCCGTTCCTGGACCGCGATGGCCTCCTCGACCGTCGCCGGCCACGAGTCCGGCACCACCACGTCCACCCGCGCCTCCACCGTCGACGTGTCCACGTTACGTGGTGTGCCGGGTCGGTGAGCACGGGTGCGTGGTGTCACCGGGGTCGTGCCGCCGAGCATTCCTCGATCGAGGGGTGCGGCAGTTCTCCGACGGTACGCCTGGCGGCCGAGCGGCTGAGGTTCCAGGTCCGCCAGTCGTCACGGTCGTTGTTCAGTCGGTCGGCCAGATCGGACAGTGCGCAGGACCGCAACGGTTCGGGTAGCCGGTTCAGTGCGGGTACGGCATCGGCGGACAGAGTGGACAGGTACTGCAGGTCGATGTTGCCGGTCTGCTGCCACCGGGCGATGTTGTGCTCGGCCACGAACCGGTCCGGATTCATGACCGCCAACGCCAGAACCGCGACCACGGCGCTGGCCACCACCGTGGTGGGCAACCAGGCGCCGCGCGCCCGCGCGCCCGCGATGATCACCAACAGGTACACCAGGCCAAGCCACAGTTCACATACCTCGACGAACAGTCGCAGCACGGTGAACCCGTAGGCCTGTTGGTAGGCCCACATCCGGGTCAGCGCGGAGGCGACGATGACCAGCGTCAGAAGGGCCAGTGCGCCGAGCAGCCCGCGCAACCAGGCACGGTCGAGGGGGGTCGACGCCGGTGCCCACCGGACCACCGCGGCGATGACCACCAACGTCAGCACGGAGACCCACAGCAACTGCCAGAACCCGCTCCTGGCGTACTGGGCAAAGGTGAGCCCGGCGGTGCGCGACACATAGGCGTCGCCGCCGAACAGGGCCGCCGCCTGGACCGCCACGAACGCGGCGAACAGTGCGACCAGCGCACCGACCGGTAACGTCCACTCGATCCGCCGTAGCGGCTTGCCGCCCCGAGGGTCATCCAGGGGAACCGGTGCGACCAGCAGGTAGCACGCCCCGCCGGTACCGGCACCGGCCACCGTGAACAGGAAGACCCACCGGAACACCGACTCACCGTCCACGGACGGCACGACGTGGGACAGCAGCCGGTCGAACGCCGCGTCCGCACCGGAGAACAGCGCACCGAACACCGCGACCAGCACGACCGCCACCAGCACCGAACCGGCCAGCCGCGCGCCGCCAACACCCACACGCAGCCGCGCGGGCAGGCCACGTACCAGCCACGGTGGGCAACGTAGCGCGGCGGCCGGTACGGCGATCACCCCGAACAGGAGCGCGCGGCCCGACCGTCCACCGGTCACCGCCACCGACCCGGCCGCACACGCGGCCAGCACACACAGGACGAACAGCCAGTCGGCCGCGCGGACCACTCCCGCACCGATCAGGACGACCGCAGCCACAGCCCAGCCAACCCGGACCGGCGGTATCGGGACGGTGGGTCCGTGGGTCGGGATTTTCCGGGCCACCGCCAGCACGCCGACACCCATCACCATCGTGACGAGCAACCAACCCGGGCCCGAGCGTCCCCACGGCAGTGCGATCGCCCCGGCCAGGCCCGACGCGAACACGGCGCGGTATACCGGCGGTGGCACCGGGGTGCGTACCGGCGGCCACCAGGGCAGCAGTGGCGGCACGGTCGTGGTGATCTGGCCCTTCGATCGTCTTGGCGGTGCCGGTGCGGGGACGGCCGAGGTCGCCGTCGAGGTGGCGACCTCGGTGGCTGTCGCGGTGATGACCGGGGCGTCTCCTGTGGACTCCACCGTGGATGTCGACGGTGTGGCAGGCATCGACGGGATCGGTTGTTCCGGTGGCTCTGGCTGGTCGGTGCTGTCGGTCACGATTCCTCTCCAGGGTGTGCGGTATCGCCTCCCGACCGGCGTCGGAAGTTCGGTGTGTGTGGTGCGGTGCCGGGCTGGCTATCCAGGGGTGGCCGGCAGGGTCACCCGGATGCGACAACCCGGATTCCCGCCATGGGATCGCCCGGTCACGGTTGTCGCGGTCGTGGGCTCCACCACGGCGATGGTTCCGCCGTGCAGGTCAACCGCCCACCGGGCGATGGCCAGCCCCAGGCCGGTGCCCCTCCCGCTGGCCCGTTCGCCCCGGGTGAACCGTTCGAAGACCCGTTCCCGTTCCGCCGCGGGTATCCCCGGCCCCTCGTCATGGACCTCGATCATCAGGTTTCCGTCGGCGCAGCGGGCGTGGACCAGCACCTCGGCGCCTGCCGGACTGTGCCGGGCGGCGTTGTCCAGCAGGTTCGTCACGACCTGGTGCAACCGTTCCGGGTCGGCGAACACGGTGGCCCCCGGCGGGTCGACCACCGTGCCGAACCGCACGCCGCGCCCGACCACCTCGGCGGTCACCGTTGCCTCGGCGATCGTCTCGGCCAGCAGCGGTGCCACCTCGAACACCTGCCGGCGCAGTGGCAGGGCGCCCGCGTCGATGCGGGACAGGTCAAGGAGTTCGGTGACCAGTCGGCCGAGCCGTTCGGCCTGGGTGAGTGCGGTGCGCATGGTGACCGAGTCCGGTTCGGTCACACCGTCGACGACGTTCTCCAGCACCGCCCGTAGCGCCGAGATCGGGGTGCGCAACTCGTGCGACACGTTGGCGATCAACTCCCGCCGCTGCTGGTCGGCGGCGGCCAGGTCGGCGGCCATCCGGTTGAACGCCGTGGCCAGTTCGCCCACCTCGTCGCGTCCGGTGGCACGCACCCGGCGGCTGTAGTCGCCGTTGGCCATCGCCCGGGTGGCCGCGGTCATCTCCCGCAGCGGTCTGGTCATGCCGTGCGCCAGTACCTGGGAGGCGAACAGTGCCAGCCCGATGGCCGTGACCGAGGTCCTGGGCGGTATCCACCCGATCTGGTGCCAGAAGAACACCAGCCCGGTGCTGCCGGAGGCGACCAACAGGATGCCGAGTTTCAGTTTGATCGAGCGGAGCGGGTCCAACGGACGGGGCAGGAGTTCCAGCGCCGCGGCGATCCGGGCTGGCACGGTCACCGGGGCACCTCCAGTGCGTATCCGACGCCGTGCACGGTGCGGATCAACTCGGCCCCGAGCTTGCGGCGCAGTGCCCGGACGTGGCTGTCCACCGTGCGGGTGCCCGACGTGTCGGCCCACCCCCACACCTCGGCGAGTAGGCGGTCGCGCGCCACCACCGTGCGCGGTCGGGTGGCCAGATGGGTCAACAGCTCGAACTCGGTGGGGGTGAGGTGCACCTCGGAGCCAGCTCGGAACACCCGGCGTTCCGCCCGGTCGATCCGCAGGTCCCCCAACATGATCTGCGTCTTGCCGGAGCCGGACGGTGGGGCGGCGCGCTCGACCCGGCGGAGTAGCGCGTGTACCCGCGCCGCGAGTTCCCGAATCGAGAACGGCTTGGTGAGGTAGTCGTCGGCACCAACGGCCAGACCGAGCAGCACGTCCAGTTCGTCGTCACGGGCGGTCAGCATCAGAACGGGGACCGCCCGTTCGGCCTGGATACGCCGACACACCTCCAGCCCGTCGAAGCCGGGCAGCATCACGTCCAGCACGACCACGTCCGGTTGGGTGGCGGTGGCGGTGGCTACGGCGCCGGGCCCGTCGTGGGCCAGGTCGACCGTGAAGCCCTCGGCACGCAGTCGCGCCGCGATCGACTCGGCGATCGTGCGTTCGTCCTCGACCACCAACACCCTGCGCCGCACCTCGTCCGTCCGCATGCCCCTGACCATAGGCACCCCGTGTGGGGGCCACCCGGAGGCGATGTGAAGGTTCTGTGCAGGTACGTGCCGGCCCGGTCTGGCATGCGGCCTTGGACGTCCTGATGCCAGACCGGGTCCTGCCCACAGTCGCGTGGTGAGACCTGGTCAGCGGCGTGTCCGGCGGGCGCCAGGTTTCTGTTTTTCGCCCGGTCCTACCGACAGGAGCAGGCCGACCTTCTTCATGGCCTTGACCTGGATCGGCGGACAGCAGTCGGCAGTCTTCGGTTTCCCGGCACTCGTGCGGGTCGCGGGAGACCTCGCCCCGAGGGTGAACTGTCAACTCGGACAGACCACCGATGCCCGGACTCGCGCCCGCGAGTCCGGGCATCGGCCCGGGCACGAAGATCCCGG
>DATCWR010000477.1:0-2610 GCA_036566245.1 Mycobacteriales bacterium
CCCGGGCCGGGGCCGCAGGGGCCGCCGGGGCCGCCGGGACAACCCCACTGGCCGGGTCCCTCCGGTGGCACCGGCGCGTCCGGTACGTCTGGTACATCCAATACGTCGGGCGCGCCAGATCAGTCCGGATGGCCGCCGCCGTATCCCGAATCACCACATCACTGACAGACTGCGGACATGCAGCAGCACCTCTACCAGAGCGAGCACCAGGAGTTCCGGGCCACGGTGCGGGCGTTCCTCGACAGACATGTCACGCCGTACCACCCGGACTGGGAGAAGGCCGGCCTCGTCGATCGGGACGTGTGGGTCGAGGCTGGCCGCCAGGGACTGCTGGGCACCGACGTCCCGGTGGAGTACGGCGGCGGAGGGGTCAGCGACTTCCGGTTCAACGCGGTGCTGGACGAGGAGGTGGTGCGCGCCGGTGCCAGTGGCCTGGGTTTCGGCCTGCACAACGACATCGTCGCGCCCTACCTGCTCGGCCTGGGTACCGAGGAGCAGAAGCAGCGCTGGCTGCCCCGCTTCTGCTCCGGGCAGACCATCACCGCGATCGCGATGACCGAGCCGGGTGCCGGCAGCGACCTCCAGAACGTGCGGACCCACGCCCGGCGGGACGGCACCGACTATCTGGTCAGCGGGTCCAAGACGTTCATCACCAACGGCATCCTGTCCGACCTGGTCATCGTGGTGGTCCGCACCGACCCGGACGCCGAGGGCGCGCGGGCGCTGAGCCTGCTCGTGGTGGAACGCGGCATGGCCGGCTTCGAACGCGGCCGCAACCTCGACAAGATCGGCATGAAGGCCCAGGACACCGCCGAACTGTTCTTCGATGAGGTACGGGTGCCCGCCGAGAACCTGCTCGGCGAACCCAACCGCGGCTTCGTCCACCTGATGGAGGGACTGCCCAGGGAACGGTTGTCCATCGCCGTGGTGGCGGTCGCCGCCTGCGAGTGGATGCTGGAGATGACCCTGGAGCACGTCCGGAACCGCACCGCGTTCGGCCGACCGGTCGGGTCCTTCCAGCACAGCCGGTTCGTACTGGCCGAACTGGCCACCCGGACCACGGTCGCACGCACCTTCCTGAACCACTGCGTGGCCGAGTACAACGCCGGGCGACTCACCGCCACCGACGCGGCGATGGCCAAGTGGTGGACCACCGACCTCCAGAACCGGGTAGCCGACGCCTGTCTACAACTACACGGTGGATACGGGTACATGAGCGAGTACCCGATCTCCCGGGCGTACCTGGACGGTCGGGTGCAGTCCATCTATGGCGGCACGAACGAGATCATGAAGGAGATCGTGGGCCGGAGCCTGGGACTGTGACCACCGTCGACGTCCGGTCGGTGCAGCGCCGGACACTTCGGGTGCTCATCGCCAGCCAGGTGCTCGGCGGGGTCGGTGTGGCCAGCGGGATCGCGGTGGGCGGCCTGCTCGCCGCCCAGATCCACGGGTCGGCGACCGCGGCCGGGGTGGCCCAGGCGTGCACCACCATCGGAGCGGCGTTGTTCGCGCCACCGCTGGCCGCGATGATGTCGCGGCGGGGCCGGCGACCGGGCCTGACCACCGGCTACGGACTGGGCGTCGCCGGCGCGGCCTGCGTACTGGTCGCCGCCCAGACCGACGCACTGTGGCTGCTGTTGGTGGGCATGGCACTGTTCGGCGGCGGCAGTACCTCGAACCAACAGGCCCGCTACGCGGCCACCGACCTGGCCGAGCCGACTCGTCGCGGCCGGGCCCTGTCGGTGGTGATGTGGGCGACCACCATCGGTGCGGTGACCGGTCCGAACCTGGCCGAGCCCGGTGCCCGGGTCGCCGACGCGGTGGGCCTGCCGCAGTTGGCCGGCTCGTTCCTGTTCTCCGTGGTGGCCTACGGGGTGGCCGCCGGAGTGCTGTGGCTGGTACTGCGACCCGACCCCCTGCTGACCGCCCGCGCCCTCCGGTCGACCGGCCCGGTGGAGGCCGGACCACCCCGTCGGCTTGGCCTGGTGACGTCGTTGCGCATGCTGACCGCGTCCCGCACCGGTTGGCTCGGCCTGGTGGCGGTGGTGGTGTCACACACCGTGATGATCGGTGTGATGGTCATGACGCCCGTGCACATGGGGGAACACGACGCGACCCTGCGGGTGATCGGACTGGTCATCGGCGTGCACATTCTGGGGATGTACGCGTTCTCCCCGGTGGTCGGCTGGTGCGCCGACCGGTTCGGCCGGGTGTGGGTGGTGCTGGCCGGTGCCCTGATCCTGCTCGCCGCAACCGGAGTGGCCGGCACCGCACCGGAGCACGGGTCGGCGCAGTTGGGCGTGGGACTCTTCCTACTGGGCGTCGGCTGGTCGTGTGGGCTGGTCGCCGGCTCCACCCTGCTCACCGAGTCGGTGCCGATGGCGGTCCGGCCCGGGGTACAGGGCAGCACCGACCTGCTGATGGGCCTGGTCGCCGGGCTGGGTGGCCTGGCCGCCGGCCCGGTGGTGGCCGGTCCCGGCTATCCGACCCTGAACCTGCTGGCCGCCCTGGTGGTGGTACCGATGGCCGCCCTGGCGGTTGTCCTGCTGCGGTCTGGTCCGTCGCGGCCGCTGCCGGCCGGACCGGTGCCCGGGGCGGCGCCAGGAGTGG
>DATCWR010000483.1:0-7073 GCA_036566245.1 Mycobacteriales bacterium
GCCGGGCCGCCGGCGATCGGGTGCCGGCCCGTGCGGACATCAGTTCGGTCGTGCCGGCCGTCCGGGTGGCGGTCCGCGGATCGGTGTCCCGGATCGCGTCGAGCAGCATCTGGCGGGCCCGTGTCGCGGTCAGGCGGGTCCGGGGGTCCTTCTCCAGCAGGCCCTCGAGCACCGGCACCAGGCTGCCGGCCCGCTTGTAGGGCGCCGGTGGTTCCCCGACGACCGCGTTGAGGGTGGAGATCGCGTCACCACCGCTGAACGGGGGGTGCCCCTCGACCGCGCAGTACAGGGTGGCGCCCAGCCCGAACATGTCCGCGGTGGGCCGCAGTTCCTCGCCGCGCACCACCTCCGGGGCCATGTAGGAGGGCGAGCCCACCAGCAGACCGGTGCCGGTCAGCGTCATGTCACCGGCGGCGCGGGCGATACCGAAGTCGGTCAGTTTCACCCGCCCGTCCTCGGCGATGAGGATGTTGCCGGGTTTCACGTCGCGGTGGGTGATGCCGGCCTGGTGAGCCGCCTGGAGCGCGCCCAGTACGGCAAGTCCGACCTTGGCCGCGTCGGGCGGACTGAGCGGGCCGTCCTCCTTGAGCACCTGGGCCAGGGAACGGGACTGCACCAGTTCCATGACGACCCAGGGGCGGTTGTCCTCCTCCACCACGTCGTAGAGGGTGACCACGTTGGGGTGGTCCAGTCGGGCGATGGCCCGGGCCTCCCGGAAGGTGCGCTCGCAGGCGATCTTGCGGTCCTCCTGGGACAGGCCAGGGGGCAGCACCACCTCCTTGAGGGCGACCGTGCGGTGTAGGACGGTGTCCTCGGCCTCCCACACCGCCCCCATCGCGCCGCGGCCCACCACCCGTGCGAGGCGGTACCGCTGCGCGACCGTCTTGTTGTCGCTCTGAGCAGAGGAGGTCATAACAGGCTCTTCCTACCCCATCAAGGGTCAAAACCGTGCATCCGGCTGGGGGAACCGGACCCGGCTCTGTGAGGACCGCTACAGATCGAGGCGTCTCACCCGGACAAGTCCTAACATTCGACCATGGCGCGCAGGGCGGAGTCAGGCTTCGACATCTCGCCCGTCTACCCGGTGGGCGGCACCGGTGCCGACCCGACCGACGGCACCGGCCAGACCGACAGCACCGACCGACCCCTCGCCGAGCGGCTCGGCAAGCCCGGAGAATACCCGTTCACCCGGGGCGTGTACGCGACTATGTACACCACCCGCCCGTGGACGATGCGCCAGTACGCCGGGTTCGGTACGGCCACCGAGTCCAACCGCCGCTACCACCAGTTGCTGCGCGCGGGGACCACCGGCCTGTCGGTGGCCTTCGACCTGCCCACCCAGATGGGGTTCGACTCCGACGATCCGGTGGCGCACGGCGAGGTCGGCAGGGTGGGTGTGGCCATCGACTCGATCGAGGACATGCGGCTGCTCTTCGAGGGCATCCCGCTGGGCGAGGTGTCCACCTCGATGACGATCAACTCGCCGGCCGCCCTGCTGTTGTTGCTGTACCAGTTGGTCGCCGAGGAACAGGGCGTGCCGGCCGACGCGCTGTCGGGCACCATCCAGAACGACGTGCTCAAGGAGTACATCGCCCGGGGCACCTACATCTACCCGCCGGCGCAGTCGTTGCGGTTGGCCACCGACGTGTTCGGCTACTGCCGGACCGAGATCCCCAGGTGGAACACCATCTCCATCTCCGGCTACCACATGGCCGAGGCCGGGGCCACCCCGGTGCAGGAGATCGCGTTCACCCTGGCCAACGGGGTGGAGTACGTGCGCGCGGCGTTGTCCGCCGGGATGGCCGTGGACGAGTTCGCGCCGAGGTTGGCGTTCTTCTTCGTGGCCCGCACCACCCTGCTGGAGGAGGTCGCGAAGTTCCGCGCGGCCCGGCGGATCTGGGCCCGGATCATGCGCGAGGAGTTCGGCGCGACCAAACCGAAGTCGCAGATGCTGCGGTTCCACACCCAGACCGCCGGGGTGCAGTTGACCGCGCAGCAACCCGAGGTGAACCTGGTGCGGGTGGCTGTGCAGGCACTCGGGGCGGTGCTGGGCGGTACCCAGTCGCTGCACACCAACTCGTTCGACGAGGCCATCGCGCTGCCCTCGGAGAAGGCCGCCAGACTCGCCCTGCGCACCCAGCAGGTACTCGCCTACGAGACCGACGTGACCGCCACCGTGGACCCGTTCGCCGGGTCGTACGTGGTCGAGGCGATGACCGACCGGATCGAGGCCGACGTACTCGACCTGATGCGCCGGGTGGAGGACCTGGGCGGCGCGGTCGCCGCGATCGAACGTGGTTTCCAGAAGGCGGAGATCGAGGAGTCGGCGTACTCGGTGGCCGGCCAGATCGACTCCGGCGAGCGGGTCGTGGTCGGGGTGAACCGGTTCACCGTGGACGACCAGGAACACTACGAGCCGCTGCGGGTGGACCCGGCCATCGAGGAACAGCAGTCCGCCCGACTGGCCCGGTTGCGGGCCGACCGGGACGGCGCCGAGGTGTCCCGGTGGTTGGACGCGCTGCGCAAGGCCGCGTCCGGGTCGGACAACGTGCTGTACCCGATGCGGGAGGCGCTGCGGGCCCGGGCCACCGTCGGGGAGGTGTGCAACGCGCTGCGGGACGTGTGGGGCACCTACCGCCCGCCCGACCACTTCTGACACTGACGCTCGTCCGCGGATGGTGCCGGTGCGGCCCGCTCAGGTCTGGTCGGGACGCCAGCCGCGTGGGTCGACCCCGCCCGGGACGGGTGCGTCCGGGTCGTAGGGCGTGCGGGTGAACACGAAGGTGACCACGTCCAGATGGGACACCGACCCGTCGGCGCGGCGTACCACCCGCAGTGTCTCCCCGGCGTAGTACCCGTCCAGTCCGGTCCAGGTGCCGTCCGGTTCGGGGCGGAACCGGGAACCGGGTCGCCCCGGCCCCAACCGGGCCAGCTCCAGCCACCGGCCCGGCAGCAGGCGCAGCACGTGCGGGGCGGCTCCCCAGTACCAGGGTCCGGTCAGGTCGAGCAACGCCGGGTCGAGGTCTGTCAACGGCTCCCACTCGGCCGGCAGTCGCGGTTCGCGTTCGGCCACGATGTCGACCAGGTCGGCGGCCAGCGTGCCGATCGGCGGTCCCGAGGTGACGTTGGCCGCCACCGCCGCGCCGAGCCCGGACCGGGGTTCGGTCCACAGCGCGGCCAGGAATCCGGGCATCGAACCGGTGTGTCCGGCCAGTCGCCGGCCGCGGTCCCGGCGCAGTTGCAGGCCCAGCCCGTAGCCGGCCACCCAGGCGTCGGCGTCGTCGACCCCGGCTGGTTCGCGCATCTCGGCCACGGTGTCCGGGCGCAGCACCCCGCCGGTGTCCCCGCCGACGAAGGCCGTCCACCGGGCCAGGTCGGTCGTGGTGGACCAGATCTGACCAGCCGGGGACATCGCGCCGGCGTCGTGTTCGGGTTCGGGTAGGAGCACGTCAGCCCACGGGTGCACGGCCCACCCGGTGGCGTGCGGCGGGGCCGGCCGGAAGGTGGTGCGGTGCATTTCCAGCGGGTCGAGGATCTCGGCGCGTACCGCGTCGGTCCACCCGGTTCCGCGCAGCCGGGCGACCAGTTCGCCGAGCACACCGAACCCCAGGTTCGAGTAGTGGAACCGCCTGCCGGCGCGGTGCCGCACCGTGTCGGCGTTCATGGTCGCGGCCAGCGCGGACCAGTCGCCACCGGCGGTGCGTTCCCACCACTGCCCGGCCGGCTCGGCCGTGAGCCCCCCGGTGTGGGCCAGCAACTGGGCGATGGTGCGGTCACCGACCGACGTGCCCGGCAGGTGGGTGTCCACCCGGTCGGACAGGTCCAGCCGCCCCTCGTCGCGGAGCCGCATCACCAACACGGCGACGAACGTCTTGGTGATCGAGCCGACCCGGTACTGGGTGTCGGCGTTCGGCGCCTGACCGTCCACCCGACCCCGGCTGGCGAACCACACCGGTTGTCCGTCGCGGACCACCGTGGCCACCAGTGAGGGCACCCGGTGTTCGGCCTGCTCCACGGCGATCCGGTGCAGCAGCGCGCGCTGGGTGCCGGGCAGCAGTCCACTCACTGGTTCACCTTCCTGTCACTCCCGACGTGATGCTGCCAGGACCGTTGCCCGGCCGGATCGGCGGGTCGGCTGGTCAGCAGGTCCCGGCCGCAGGGCACCGCCCGGGTCGCCCAGAGCCGCCAGAGCCGCCAGAGCCACCAGGATCGCCGGGATCACCCGGGGTCGGTCGACCACGGGTTCGGGGGCGGGGGCGTTCAGGGCCCGGGGTCGCGTGGGCGCGGGCCCACGGTCCGGCACGGACGGCGACGCAGTTCGGCGACGTAGTCGTCGGGTGCGCCGGCCCGTTCGGCGGCGTCGGCGATGACCCCCAGGTAGCGGGCCGAGGGCAGACCCCCCTCGTACCCGTTGAGTACGTAGACCCAGGCGAGCACCTCCCCCTCCAGGGTGTGCACCCGCAGTCTGATCTTGCGGTAGAGCCCGGTGTCGCCGCCCTCCCAGATGTCCAACCGTGACTCGTCGAGCGGCATCACGTCGAACAGTGCCACGAACACCGCGCCGTGCGGGTCCTCCACCAGGGTGGCCAGCGCACCCTCCCAACCCAGGTCCTCACCGCCGAAGGTGAGTCGCCAGCCCAGGATCCACCCGGTGCCCGTGCACGGGGAGTGCGGGGCACGCTCCAGCATCTGCGCCGGGTCCATGTTCGAGCCGTACGCAGCGTAGAGAGCCATGTCGGGCAGCGTATGGCATGTGCCGGGCCGGACCGGGTTACGCGTGCGAGAGAATGTCCCTGGTAATCCGAACAGGGTGGCCGCGCCGCGGCCGGGTGCCCCGGTGTGGAGATGAGGGTGGGTTGGGCGCGACACGCATCGTGATCCTCGGTGGGGGGCCGGCCGGCTACGAGGCGGCCCTGGTGGCCTCCCAACTCGGCGCCGAGGTGACGGTGGTCGAGCGGGACGGTTCCGGTGGGGCGTGTGTGCTCTACGACTGCGTGCCCTCCAAGACCTTCATCGCGACCAGTGAGGCGATGAGCGCGTTCCGCGGCGCCGGTTCGCTGGGCGTGCGCGCCTGCGATCCCAGTGAGGTGGCCGTGCACGCCCCCAGCGTGCACGGCCGGGTGGTTGCCCTGGCCCGGGCCCAGTCCGCCGACATCGCCGACCGGTTGCGCCAGGAGGGGGTACGGGTGGTCACCGGTACCGCCCGGTTGGCCGAGGTACAGGTTGGCCGGGTGTCGCACCGGGTACGGATCGAGCCGGTCGACGGTGAAGCGGAGTTCGTCTCCGCCGAGGTGGTGCTGCTGGCCACCGGCGGGACCCCGCGGATACTTCCCGACGCCAGGCCGGACGGTGAACGAATCCTCACCTGGCGGCAGGTGTATGACCTGCCCGAGTTGCCCGACCACCTGGTGGTGGTCGGTTCGGGGGTGACCGGGGCGGAGTTTGCCAGCGCCTACACCGAGATGGGGGTGAAGGTCACCCTGGTGTCCAGTCGGGACCGACTGCTGCCGGGCGAGGACGCCGAGGCTGCCGCGCTGCTGGAGCGGGTGTTCGTCTCCCGCGGGATGAACATCCTGAAGAAGGCCAGGGCCGCCTCGGTGCGCAGGACCGCCGACGGTGTGCTGGTGGAGATGACCGACGGCCGTCGGGTCACCGGCAGCCACGCGCTGATGACGGTCGGGTCGGTGCCCAACACCGCCGGGTTGGGCCTGGAACAGGTCGGGGTCGGGTTGACCGACAGCGGGCACGTGCGGGTGGACCGGGTGTCCCGCACCACCGTGCCGGGCATCTACGCGGCTGGTGACTGCACCGGGGTACTGGCGTTGGCGTCGGTGGCCGCGATGCAGGGTCGGATCGCGGTGTGGCATGCGATGGGTGAGGCGGTGGCACCGTTGCGGTTGCGAACGGTGTCGGCGAACGTGTTCACCCACCCGGAGATCGCCACCGTCGGTGTGCAGCAGGCCGCGGTGGACAGCGGTGAGGTGCCGGCCCGGGCGGTGACCCTGCCGTTGGCCACCAACCCGAGGGCGAAGATGCAGGGGCTGGACGAGGGTTTCGTGAAGTTGTTCTGCCGGCCGGCCACCGGTGCGGTGGTCGGTGGGGTGGTGGTCGCCCCGCACGCGTCCGAGTTGATCCTGCCCATCACGTTGGCGGTGCAGAACAGGCTCACCGTGACCCAGTTGGCCAGCACGTTCTCGGTGTACCCGTCGATGTCGGGTTCGCTGACCGAGGCGGCCCGGCAACTCATGGTCTACGACGAGGTCGACTGAGCCCGTCCCGGCGACCGCGCGGCACGGTCAACCGTTCGGGGGACGTTCCCTGGAGGACGGCACGTCGATGCCGTGCTGGTGTAGCCGGCGGTCGCGCATCTCCTCGCCGTAGGTGGCCACCACGAACAGCGCCCCCGCCACCAGCAGTACCGCGGTGAACAGCCGGATGGTCCACGGCCCGGGCAGGAACATGATGATCCCCACCGGGATCGCGCACTGGACCGCGACCCGGGTGATCTCACGCAGCCGCCAGTCGGCGTCGGTGAGGTCGTGTCGAACCCAGTCGTGCAGTTCGACCGGCAGGCGCAACCCGTAGGCGTAACGCAGCCACTGCCACAGGCCAGGACGAGTGTTCACAGACCTGATCCTGCCCTACCGGAAGCCCGGCGATGAGGGGCCGTGCGTATCCGCCTCTTCCGGGCGGGGTGGGTAGAACGGTCGGACCGACCGCGTGCCGGGCAGCCTGACCCGGCCGATCGGCGATCCTGGTGGCGGGTCAGTCGGTGATCTCGCAGATCACCGCGCCGCTGGCCACCACGTCACCAACCGAGGCGGTCAGCCCCTTGATGGTGCCGGCCCGGTGCGCGTTCAGCGGCTGCTCCATCTTCATCGCCTCCAGCACGACCACCAGGTCGCCCTCGGCCACCACGTCGCCGTCGGCGACCGCGGTCTTCACGATGGTGCCCTGCATCGGGCTGGCCAGACTGTTGCCGGTGACCGTCGAGCCGCCGGGCCTTCCGCCGGTCCGGCGGGGGGCCCGGCGGACCGGGGAACGGCCCGGGGCGGCCACGGCGAGCGACCCGG
>DATCWR010000487.1:0-11799 GCA_036566245.1 Mycobacteriales bacterium
CCGTGGGCGCGCAGCGCCCGGACCTCGGCGGCCACGTCGGCCTCCTCGCGGGCGACGCGGACCGCCTGGAGTGCCACCCGGGTGGCCCGCCTGGGACTCGTACCGACCAGTGCCAGTGCCTGGTCGGCCAGCGGTGCGGCCTGCTGCCCGGTCATACGCCCGCGGCACCCATCTCCGTCGGATTGCCCCTACAGGCATGTATCAGTCCCCGAGGGACCGTCCTCAGGTCAGGGACGGAACACGGCGTGAGGAGGAGGAGATGTCGTCTTTGGTCAGGATCCGGGTGTGTGCGGCGGATCCCGTCTCCGAGGCGGGAGTCGCCAGCCAGCTCAGATACAACCACGATCTCGAAATCCTCCCACCAGGGTCGTTGACCAGGCCCGATGTTCTTGTTCTCGTTGCCGACTCGGTGGACGCGGACACGGTCCGGGTGGTGCGGGACAGCCGGAGCGAGGGCGAGACCAGGGTCGTGCTGGTGGTCGCGACGGTCGACGGCGCGTCGGTCCTCTCCGCGGTCGAGGCCGGTGTCTCGGCGATAGTACGCAGGGCCGAGGCGACCGCGGACCGGTTGGTCAATGCCATCCGGGCTGCGGCGACCGGCGAGGGAGACCTACCGCCGGACCTGCTCGGACGGCTACTCCAGCAGGTCGGGGATCCGCAACGGCGGTTGGCCGCACCGCACGGGCTGACCTTCGGCGGGCTCACCCAGCGGGAACTCACCGTGTTGCGGATGATCGCGGATGGTTACAGCACCAGTGAGATCGCCCGACACATGTCCTATTCGGAGCGGACCATCAAGAACTCGATCCACGATCTGGTATCACGATTCCAGTTGCGTAACCGTTCTCACGCCGTGGCGTTCGCGGTGAGGCAGGGACTGATCTAGATGCCACCACGGTATTCGCCGACGGACGAACCGCCGGACGGCGACGTCGACCCGCAGCACACGGAGTTGACCGGACACCGGACGAGCAGGTTGATCGTCGCCGGACTGATCGTTGCCGTGGCGATTCTGGTCACGGGCAGCCTGCGTGGTCGCCGCAGGTAGTTTTCCGATTTTCCACTTCAAAGAAGGGCGAACGTACAGTGCCTCCGCGCTATTCACCCACCGATGAACCAGACAAGTTGGACAGCGAGCCGGTCGAGGCAAGCGCTCAGACCGCACCCACCCAGCCCTCCGCGTCCGTGGCGGGCACCAGTCAGGAGCAGGAGAACACCTCGCGCGAGTAGTTGGTCGGTCTTCGAGGTCCTCCACGGGGCAACACCGCGCCCCGCGGAGGACCCGTTCGTTCCCGGCTCAGACCCTGACCCAACTGGTGGCGAAGCGTCGGCCGTCGGCCGCACCCAGATTCAGCCGGACCAACCCGCTGGGAATCCGGTCCACCACCAGGGTGCCGTCGTCGGTGTCCAGTTCCCGTCGGTCCGACCGTGTCTCCACGCGCGCGTCGGCCAGGTCGATGCCGGACACGTGTGCCACCAGGTCACACCACCCGCCGGTCTCGGTCACCTGAACCTCGACGGTGACCGGCGGGAACTCGAAGGAGACCATCCGCACGTCGGCCTCGCCACGGACCGCCACCAGGTCCGCGTTCTCGTCGGCGGAGTCCCGGACCAGGTCGAGAAGTTCGGCATCGAGTCGGTGCAGGGCCAGGGCGGCCCGCGCGCTCTCGATCACCATCGGCGGCACCGGATCCACCCTGGCGGCGATCCGGCGTAGGTCAGCGAGGAGTCGTTCCTCGCCGTGGACGCCGTTCATGATCGTCCCTCCGACGACTCTCGTGGCTCGGGCGGAGCCCCCGTGCCCTCCAACAGGATGCGCAGGCGGTGCAGGCATCTGGCCCGGGTCGGACCGATACTGCCTATCGGCATACCCAACTCGGTGGAGACCTCGTCATAGGACGGGGGCGGCGTGGCGACCAGCGCCCGCAACAAGGTCTGGCAGCGTTCGGGCATACCGCTGAATGCCTGCCACAGTGCGGCGTCCCGTTCCCGCCGCAACAGGTCCGTGTCCAGCGGATCGGATCCGTCCGGCAGGTCCAGTGCGGCGTCGTCCCCGGCGTTCAGGCGCTCCCGCCGGGTCCGGCGCAGGATGCTCAGGCACTCCCGGCGCAGGGTGGTGACCAGCCAGCCGCCCAGGCGGTCCGGCTCGTGTATCCGGTCCAGGTGTTCGAGCAACCGTAACCACGTGGTCTGCACCGCGTCGGCGGCATCGGCCTGACCCAGCCGGTACGCGCGCGCCACCGCCCAGAGCAGGCTGGAGTGGCGTGAGACAAGTTCGTCCCACGCCTGCTGGTCGCCTGAGCCGGCACGCTTGAGCAACGCTGCCGTCCCGAACGCCGTATCGGTCATGGAGCCCCCGGCTGTCGCGGTCGGTCGCTCACAGTCTGCCCGATGACCGGATGCCGTGGCGGTGCCTGGCATACGAGCGAGGCTAGGCATCGTCACGGCGTGGATCACGCTCTGCCGGTCAAGCCTTCGGGCAGCGTACCTGCCCTTAGAGGAAAAACATACGTTTGTGATGCAATACCCTAATCGTGAATATGGTTGCTGATACGAATGGCGTGACTGCATCAACCGTAAGGTCAGCATTCCTGGAGGAGCTGTCGGAGCCTGGCCAGGGAACGTGCCCGGGTCGGACCGATGCTGCCCCGGGGGATTCCCAGTGCCTCCACCACCTGGTCGTAGCACGGCGGTGGATCGGCCAGCAGAACCCGCAACAGGAGTTGGGACCGCTCCGGCAGAGTGCCCAGTGCCGTCCACAACCGCGCGTCCCGCTCCACCCTGAGTAGCCCCGAATCCACCGGAGCATCCGGCGCCACCCGGTCGAACGCCTCGTGGTCGTCGGGATGCGGCCGTTCCCGGTTGGCCCGTCGCAGCACCCGCAGACACTCGCGTCGCGCCGTGGTCGCCAGCCACCCGCCCAACCGATCCGGATCGGAGATCCGGTCGGCGTGCTCCAGCAGTCGCAACCAGGTGGTCTGCACCACGTCGGCCGAGTCGGCCGGGGACAGTCGGTGTGCCCGGGCGATCCGCCACAACAGCGCGGTGTACCGGTCCACCAGGCAGTCCCAGGCCCGCTGGTCCCCGGCCCGGGCGCGGTGGAACTGGTACGCGGCGTCCACCTTCTGGTCCGCAGGGTCGCCCTCGTGGCCCGGGCCCTGGCCGGCCGGGGTGGCGGGCGGGCCCACCGGACCGTTCACCGGCCATCTCGCCACCGGGCGGCGAGGCCGGACATCGCGGCGTCGGCTCTCATGCCTGTCGAAGCTAGGAACGGGGCGGGGTCACCGCCAGAGCCACCAGGGCAAGGTCATGGGTCATCCCGGTTGCCCGACCTGGTTGCCCGTGCGGGCAGACCACTCCCCACCCGCATCCGCGCCCCAAGTCCGGGTCGGCTCGGCTGGCCTCGCCTCGGTGTCATGGGTCGGCTCGGCTGGCCTCGCCTCGCGCGGGTAGCCTCGACCCCATGGACGAGGCAGTCAGGCGGGCGATCGAGGAGAAGGTCGACGGCGGCGAACGGCTGAGCTACGACGACGGCGTGGCGCTCTACGAGTGCGACGACCTCGCCTGGCTGGGCGGCCTGGCCCACCGCGTGCGAACCGAGAAGAACGGTGACCGGGTCTTCTTCAACATCAACCGGCATCTGAACCTGACCAACGTGTGCACCGCGTCATGCGCGTACTGCTCCTTCCAGCGCAAGCCCGGCGAGGCCGACGCGTACACGATGCGCATCGAGGACGCCGTCCGGCTGGCCAGACAGATGGAGCCGGAGGGCATCACCGAACTGCACATCGTCAACGGCCTGCACCCCACGTTGCCGTGGCGGTACTACCCGCGAGCGCTGCGCGAACTCAAGCAGGCTCTGCCCAACGTGGGGCTCAAGGCGTTCACCGCCACCGAGATCCACTGGTTCGAGAAGATCTCCGGGATGACCGCCGAGGAAATCCTCGACGAGTTGATCGACGCCGGGTTGGAGTCACTCACCGGTGGTGGCGCGGAGATCTTCGACTGGGAGATCCGGTCCCAGATCGTTGACCACGACACCCACTGGGAGGACTGGTCGCGCATCCATCGGATCGCCCACAACAAGGGACTCAAGACGCCCTGCACCATGCTCTACGGTCACATCGAGGAGCCCCGGCACCGGGTGGACCACGTGCTGCGGCTGCGTGAACTCCAGGACGAGACCGGCGGATTCCAGGTCTTCATCCCGCTGCGCTACCAGCACGACCCGACCGGTGACCCGCGGAACCGGTTGCAGTCCCGCACCACCATGGCCGCCCCGGCCGAGTCACTGAAGACCTTCGCGGTGTCCCGGCTGCTCTTCGACAACGTGCCCCATGTCAAGTGCTTCTGGGTCATGCACGGTCTGTCGCTGGCCCAGCTCTCGCTCAACTTCGGTGCGGACGACCTGGACGGCTCGGTGGTCGAGTACAAGATCACCCACGACGCGGACGGGTACGGCACACCGAACACGATGCACCGCGAGGACCTGCTCGAACTCATCCGGGACGCCGGATTCACCCCGGTGGAACGCAACACCCGCTACGAGGTGGTGCGCAGGTACGACGGGCCCGACCCGTCCCGCCGGGAAACACCCCAGCCGATCTGGGCCTGAGATGGGCGAGTCGACGTGAGGGCGGCCTTCCTCATCTACACCGGTTACCGGCTGGCGATCTTCGTCGTGCTGACCGGGCTGCTGTGGCTCCTCGGCCTCAACGGCCTGCTGCTGGTACTGGCCGCGCTGGTGCTGAGCCTGCCGGCGTCCTACCTGCTGCTGGGCCGCCAGCGCGCCGAGCTGTCCCGCCAGATCGAACTGCGGATGGAGCAACGCCAGGCCCGGCGGGAGGCGTTCCGGGCCCGGCTGCGTGGTGAGGAGCCGGCCGGCGAACCGGAACCGGACGACCCGGAGGAACGATGAGCCCCGACCCGGCGCTGGTCACCCTGGACGACCTGTGCGCCGCCGCGGCCGGACTGGTCGGTGTCGCGGTACACACCCCGCTGTTGCCGGCCCGGTGGGCCGGTCAACTGTGGCTCAAACCGGAGAACCTCCAGCCGATCGGCGCGTTCAAGATCCGCGGCGCCCATCACAAGCTGGCCACCCTCGGTGAGTCGGAGCGGGCCCGCGGCGTGGTCACCCACTCCAGTGGCAACCACGCCCAGGCGGTGGCGCTGGCGGCCCGGCTGTTCGGGGTGAAGGCGGTGGTGGTCATGCCCGACGTCGCGTCGCCGGCGAAGATCGAGGCGACCAGGGCGTTGGGCGCCGAGGTGGTCCTGGTGCCACCCGAACGGCGACTCGCCGCCGCCGAGGAGCTGGCCGCGCGGCACGGCTACGCCATGGTGCCCCCCTACGACGACCCGGCGATCATCGCCGGTCAGGGCACCGTCGGCCTGGAGATCGTCGACGACGCCCTGGCCGCCAACCTGGACCTGGCCGCGGTACTGGTACCGGTCGGTGGCGGCGGGCTGATCTCCGGCGTGGCCGCCGCGGTGAAGCTGCGTCGCCCGCAGGTGCGGGTGATCGGGGTGGAACCAGAACTGGCCGCCGACGCCCGGGACAGTGTGCGCCGGGGGGAACGGGTGAGCTGGCCGGTCGAGCAGGTGTACCGGACCGCCGCGGACGGACTGCGGTCACCCAGCGTCGGCGAACTGCCCTGGCGTCACATCAGCGCCTACGTGGACGACATGGTCGCGGTGTCCGAACAGGAGATCTCCGACGCGGTACGCGCGCTCGCACTCCGGTCCCGACTGGTGGCCGAACCCAGTGGTGCGGTGACCACCGCCGCGCACCTGTTCCACGGCGCGGAACTGCCGGACGGCCCCCGGGTGGCCGTGATCAGCGGCGGGAACATCGCCCCGGCCGCCCTGGCCGCACTGCTGTCCGACCCGGCTGGCCGCCAGTCAGGCAGTTGACCGCGGCCGGCCCGCGCGGGGGTGCCCAGGCGCGGTCGAACCGGTGGACGTAGCCTCGGCACGTGACACTCCCGCCCGATCGATCCGATGCCCCACGACGGCCGAGGGTCGGCCACATCCAGTTCCTCAACTGCCTGCCCATCTACTGGGGCATGGTGCAGAACAAGGTGCTGCTGGACGTGGAACTGACCAAGGACACCCCGGACAACCTCAACGAGGCGCTGGTACGCGGGGATCTGGACATCGCCCCGATCAGCCTGGTGGAGTACCTGCGGCACGCCGCCGAGCTGGTCGTGTTGCCCGACATCGCGGTGGGTAGCGACGGTCCGGTGCTGTCGGTGAACCTGGTCTCACAGGTGCCGCTGGCCGAACTGGACGGTGCCCGGGTGGCGCTCGGTTCGACCAGTCGGACCGGGGTGACCCTGGCCCGGCTGTGGCTGGCCGAGGTGCACGGCGTGAAGCCGGACTACTTCCGCTGCCCGCCCGACCTTGGCGCGATGATGCAGGAGGCTCCGGCCGCCGTGCTCATCGGCGACGCCGCGCTGCGCGCGTTGTACGAGGCGCCCAGACGTGGGCTGCGGGTGTACGACCTGGGTCAGCAGTGGCGGGAGTGGACCGGACTGCCCATGGTTTTCGCCGTGTGGGCAGCCCGTCGGGAGTTCGTGGAACGCCACCCCGGGCAGGTCAAGGACGTGCACGAGGCGTTCCTGGACAGCCGGGACCGGGCGCTGGAGCAGATCGACCAGGTCGCCGCGCAGGCGGCCCGCTGGGAGCCGTTCGACGCGGCCACCCTGGCCGGCTACTTCCGCTCGCTGGACTTCTCCCTGGGATCACGCCAACTGGCCGGGCTGCGCGAGTTCGCCCGCCGGGCCGCGCCACTGGTCGGTATCGACTCCGAGGTGGAGATCACCCTGTTCGAGGAGCACGAGTGACCCGGCGGATCGTGGACCTGAGTCATCCCGTGCTGGACGGGATGACCACCTACCCGGGACTGCCCGCACCGAAGATCAGTGTGCACATCGACCGGGAGGAGTCCGCTGCGCGACTGTCCGGCGGTGTCTCCTTCCACGTCGCACGGATCGACATGGTGGCCAACACCGGTACCTACCTGGACGCCCCGTTCCACTTCCACGCGGACGGCGCCGACTGCGCCACGGTGCCGCCGGAGCGGCTGGTGGACGTACCCGCGGTGGTCATCCGCGCGGTGGGTCAGCCGTACGTGGACGTCCACCACCTCGGCGAGGTCGGCGAGCTTCGGGGCAGGGCGGTCCTGGTGCACACCGGCTGGTCCCGGCACTGGGGTGGCCCGGAGTACCTGTCCGGCAGCCCCTACCTGACCGGTGCGGCGGCCAGCGTGTTGGTGGAGGCGGACGTGGCACTGGTGGGAATCGACTCGCTCAACATCGACAACACCGCCGACCTGACCCGGCCGACCCACCAGCAACTGCTCGGTGCCGGTATCCCGATCGTGGAACACCTCACCAACCTCGACCAGCTCCCCGACACCGGTGCCCGGCTGACCGCGCTGCCCGTTCCGGTACGCGGCATGGGCACCTTCCCGGTCCGCGCGGTCGCGGTGTTCGGGTAGGGCGTCCTCACCCGGAGAGTCGGGCCAGGATCTCCTCGGAGTAGTCGGTGTGCTCGTCGGCCAGTTCGGCCAGGTCGAGTTCGGGTGCCACCGAGTCCACCGGTACCCGGTCGAGCAGGTAGTCCATCGACTCGCGCACCAGGTCCCGTTCGTCCGCCTCGGTCAGACCCAGGTCGTCGATCAGCCGTTCCGGCACGACCACCCGGTGATGGGTCGTCTCGACACCCTCGGTGATCGACACCCCGTACTCGTGCGGCCCCATGTCGATCACGTCCACACGTTGCTCCATGCCGGCTGCATACCCGCTCGACCCGCCAGCACACCGCCGGGGACGGGTCGACCGGCCCACCGGCCCACGCGGCGGCTACCCTCGCCTGGTGACCGAGTCCGAGACGATCCGTGAGTCCGGGGCCGAACCCGACCGGCAGATCCGTTCCGTACTGGAACGGGCCGCCGACGGCGGTCGTATCAGCCCGGAGGAGGCCCTGCTCCTCTACACCAGGGCGCCGTTCCACGCGCTGGGGCAGGCGGCCGACACCGCCCGACGGCGCCGCTTCGGGCCGACCGCGCACATCGCGACCTACATCATCGACCGCAACATCAACTACACCAACGTCTGCGTGACCGCGTGCAAGTTCTGCGCCTTCTACCGGGCACCCGGCCACGCCGAGGGCTGGACCCACCCGGTGGAGGAGATCCTGCGCCGGTGTGGTGAGGCGGTCGAACTGGGCGCCACCCAGATCATGCTCCAGGGTGGGCACAACCCGGACCTGGGCATCGAGTGGTACGAGCAGACCTTCGGTGCGATCAGGGCCGCCTACCCGACGCTGGCCCTGCACTCGCTGGGCGGCTCGGAGGTGGTGCACATCGCCCGCACGTCCGGGTTGGACATCCGGACCGTGATCGAACGGCTGCACGCCGCCGGGCTGGACTCGTTCGCCGGGGCTGGCGCGGAGATCCTGGTCGGGCGGGCCCGCCGGGCCATCGCGCCGCTCAAGGAGTCCGGCGAGATGTGGCTGACGGTGATGGAGACCGCGCACGAGGTGGGTCTGGAGTCCACCGCCACGTTCATGATGGGCACCGGTGAGTCCAACGCCGAGCGGATCGAACACCTGCGCATGATCCGCGACGTGCAGGACCGCACCGGCGGGTTCCGGTCGTTCATCCCGTGGACCTACCAGCCGGAGAACAACCATCTCAAGGGTCGCACCCAGGCCACCTCGCTGGAGTACCTGCGGCTGATCGCGGTGGCCCGACTGTTCTTCGACAACATCGCGCACCTTCAGGGGTCCTGGCTGACCACCGGCAAGGACGTCGGTCAACTCACCCTGCACCTGGGCGCCGACGACCTCGGTTCGGTGATGTTGGAGGAGAACGTGGTGTCCAGCGCGGGCGCCCGGCACCGGTCCAACCTGGTGGAACTGGTGAACCTGATCCGCACCGCCGGACGGGTGCCGGCCCAACGGGACACCCTCTACAACCACATCCGGGTACACCACACCCCGGCCGACGATCCGACCGACGAACGGGTGGTGTCGCACTTCTCGTCCACGGTCACCGGCGCGGCCCGTCGTGCCCTGCCGCTGGCCAGGACGGCCGGCACGGCCGGCACGGCCGACACCGCCTGATCCGGTGCGATGACCGCGCCGCGACCGTCCACCACCCTGCACCGCGCCCCGGTGGTGCTGCCGATGTGCGCCGAGCCGATCCGGGACGGGGCGGTCGCGGTACGGGGAGGGCTGGTCGGGTGGGTCGGCCCGGCGGCGGAGTACCGGGGGGACGCCGAGCAGATCCACGACTGGCCGGGAGTGCTCACCCCCGGCCTGGTCAACGCCCACTCGCACCTCCAGTACACCGACTTCGCCGACCTGGCCACCGGTGACGTGCCGTTCCCCGACTGGCTGGTCGCGCTGGTCCGCAGGCGCCAGACCTTCACCGAACAGCGGTGGCAGGTCAGTGCCGCCCGGGGGGTACGGGCTCTGGTGGAGTCGGGGACGACGTGCGTGGCCGACGTGGTGACCGACCCGTGTGTACTCGCCCCGCTGCGCCGTTCCGGGCTGGCCGGGATCGCCTACGTCGAGGCGGTCGGCGTCGACGACCAGGCCTGGGCGGCCGGCCGGCGCGCACTGTTGCTGTCCGCCCTGGACGGTGCGGTCGACGGCGGACCGGAACACCTCCGCCTGGGAGTCTCCCCGCACACCCCCTACACGCTGGGCAGCGCGGTGTTCGCCGAGTGCGTGCGCCTGGCCCGGCACCGGGGCCTGCGGCTGCACCCGCACCTGGCCGAGACCACCGCCGAGGCGGAGTTCGTGCTGTCGGGCACCGGCCCGTTCGCCGACCTGGCCCGGCAGGCCGGATGGGCGCTGGAACTGGTCCGAGACGGCGGTTGTGGGTTGACCCCGGCCGGTTACCTGGACTCGCTGGGCGCGCTCGGCGAGGACGTGCACGTCGCACACGGCGTGCACCTGGACCACGCCGACCGGGCGCTGCTGCGTGAGCGCGGAACGGCGGTGGCTCTGTGCGTGCGGTCCAACGCGATCCTGCGGGCCGGTGAACCGCCGGTGGCCGCCTACCGGGCCGAGGGCGGTCCGGTGGCGGTCGGCACCGACTCGCTGGCGTCCAGTCCGTCGCTGGACCTGCTCGCCGAACTGGCCGCGCTGCGCCGGGTCGCACTGCGGCAGGGTTCGCCCGAACCGGGTCTGGACCGCTGGCTGGTGCGGGCCGCCACCCTCGGCGGGGCGCGCGCGCTGGGCCTGGACCAGGGCACCGGTGCGGTGGGGGTACTGCGGGTGGGTGCCCGTGCCGACCTGGCCGTCTTCGACGTGCCGACCGGGTCCGATCCCCACTCCGCACTGGTGGCCGGTGGTGCCGGCCGGTGCGTGGCCACCGTGCTGGCCGGCCGGGTGGTGCATCCGGCCGTCGGCACGGACCCGGAACCGAACCGGCTGGCGGCGTCCCCGGTTCACCCCGACCGACCCACGACCTCGCTCACCGCGACCAATTCGGACGGAGCCCCGGCGTGACACGAGCGTTCCTGGACAAGCAACCGCGCGAGGTCGCCGCCATGTTCGACGGCGTGGCCCGACGCTACGACCTGACCAACACGGTGCTGTCCTTCGGACAGGACCGGTCCTGGCGGCGGATCACCCGGGAGGCGCTGGCGCCGGCCCCGGGGGAGCGGGTGTTGGACCTGGCCGCCGGGACCGCGGTGTCCACGGTGGAACTCGCCCGTTCCGGGGCCTACTGCGTGGCCTGTGACTTCTCCCTGGGAATGCTTCGGGAGGGCCGCGGTCGGGGGGTGCCGTTGGTGGCCGGTGACGCGCTGCGGTTGCCGTTCGCCGACGGGGTGTTCGACGCGGTCACCATCTCGTTCGGACTGCGTAACGTGGGCGACACCGACCTGGCGCTGGCCGAACTGGCCCGGGTGACCCGTCCGGGCGGTCGACTGGTGGTGTGTGAGTTCAGCAGCCCGACCTGGGCTCCGTTCCGTTCGCTGTACACCGGATACCTGATGCGTGCGTTGCCACGGATCGCGCTGCGGGTGAGCAGTAACCCGGACGCCTACGTCTACCTCGCCGAGTCGATCCGGGCCTGGCCGGCCCAACCCGAACTGGCCGGTCGGATCGGTGCGGCCGGCTGGCAGGAGGTGTCCTGGCGGAACCTGACCGGTGGGATCGTCGCGCTACACCGCGCCACCCGGTCCTCATCCGACCGAACCACCCGGGTGAACCCGATCGGGTGAACGTGGTTTTTCTGCCCGGGTGGCGACGCCGTACCCTCTGCCGGTCACATCCGACCGGTCAGAACGGTTGACGAGCTGACCCAGAGGTGGGAGACCAAGTGGGGCTTCTCAGCACGGTAAGGAACCTTGTCACGGGTCGGGGGTCGCGGTCGCGACCTCCGGTCGACAGGGGTGAGAACCTGACCAACGGTAAGGCGGGCAGTGCCCGGCACGAGGCCGTACAGGCGACCGCTGACCCGGTCGCCGAGGCGTCGGACACCGGTTCGGACGCCACCGCGTCCGAGCCGGAGGTGTCCGAGTCTGCGGCATCCCAGCCAGCAGTGTCCGAACCGGACGGTGCCGCTGCCACCGGAGCTGACGCTCGGGTGGCCAGCACGGCCGCCGGGTCGACGGTGCCCGAGCCGGCGGTTGCGCCGACCGCTGCCACCGCCGATCCGGTGATCCAGCCGGCCGAGGCGTCCGGGGCGTCAAGGACGGCTGAGGCGTCCGGGGCGGCTGAGGCGTCAAGGACGGCTGAGGCGTCCAAGGCGGATGGCGCCGGGACCGAGACGCCCGAGCC